>CAMFKA010000145.1 GCA_945957185.1 uncultured Chlamydiaceae bacterium
GTATTGAGCCTGAAAAAAGGTGTTATTTTTCCATAATGCAGGGGAGGAGTACGCTTCAGCGGAGCTTCCCAACGGCTCACTAGGATGGGCTGCAAATAAACAATAATTTTTAAAGCATTGGGGAATTGTATCAGCTTTTGAAGGGTCTTGCAGATCTTTAACAAGTTCTTCGATGCCCTTTCGAGAAAATCGTTTCCTTAAAGAATCCAAACCATCAAGGATTTCAATAAGATTTCCTTTTCTGTCGTAAAAATTTTCAGCGCATTCTCCGCTCGAAAAATGGGAGGGATTGCTGAAGAAATAGATTGAGATGTTGTTAACAGTACCGTCAGTTTTTTTTGAAGGCTCTTGAAAAGTACCTTTGATAATATGTAGGCCTAATCCTTTAATCGGTTTACCAAAGTCTTCATATCTGGATAAAAATGCAGCCATTTTTGGATTCTCCTGCTTAATAACAAGGAGATAATAATGTTAATGTGTAAAATATTCAATGAAAATCAGTTGTCGAAACGGGGTCAGGCCTGACCCCGCTTCACTTATGCCCAGCAACCTAATAAATGAAAGGGCTTCCGCTACAAGTAAATTTATAGCGGAAGAGTGATCCTGGTAATTAGCGACGGACTGTTTCTATTTCAACATCGTCATTCATTACCCAGCTTTTAACGACTTCAAAATGGGCTGGGTCTTCTTCGGTAGACTTTGATAAAGTCAATTTTTTGCATGAAATAAATCCATTTTCCGGTTTCACTAGCATCATGACATCTCCAACAGAAAGGTGTTTTGTTGTAATAGAGAGCTGATCTGGAGCATAAAGACGGAATGGTGCTGGCTGATCTCCTTGGCCTGCGATTCCCAAACTAATCGCATTCTTTGCTACCATAGTCACTAAAGGCGCAGCAACACATGCAGGCGCTTCATGTATAATAAAATTATTGCTGCTAAGAAATACAACGTTTGCTGAGCCTATAAATCCACTATTCGAAATAGAATTACCTCCATGAACTGAACATACAGTGCCTCCGTACACTGCCCCTCCTGTAGAATATTCATCCCTGAGTCTAATTACAAAGTCTCCATATGATGACATAAAAATCTCCTTAAAATTTTTTAGGGTTGGACATATTATACCAGCTCAATCATATGAGTCAATGTGAAAAAGTGGGGTCAGGCCTGACCCCGCTTCTTGACCCCGTTTCGTTTTGATCCTATTTCCGTTTCCTAATTATGACAGCAAAGCAAATGGGGCAGCAAAGTTGATATATCCTTTTCGTCCACCTTGTTTGGTCCAAAATTTAATCGATTTTTCAATGCGTTTAAGACAAAGGATCAGTTCTTCGATTGTTATTGGATTAAAGGCGATTTGCTGGTCGTTCGGAAGCAGTTTTCCTAATCTCCATTCACACGTGGAAAGAATTCTTTGAAAGATGTCTTGTTCAATGTCGGTTAATTTGTTTCGGATGTGTACAGGATTTTCTCTTTGTTGAGATTTGTAGTAGGCTATGGTTTGTTCTATGATGCGAAGCATGTCGTGATCAGATAGATCAGGATGAGCTTTTACTAATGAGAAAAGCGCTTGTTCGATACTCTGTAGTACAACAAGATATTGATCTTCAAATTGCGATGACATCCTAGTGTCTCCTTCATGTTGATTTTTTATTGAATGAAGATTATAGAATGGCAACTTTTTGCTCACGAACTTTTTCAACTTTTTTTGCGACCGATCTTGAAGCGAGATCAGACCTGATTCCATGTGCTGACCAAAGGCATGATGAAGGTGTGCAGAGGGCCAAAGGTTTTTTGTCAGAGGAGTTTGAAGGAACGGAGCCTTCTCAATAAGACAAGCAGGACTTGAGCCTAGAACCAACGGATCATGAGTCCATATCCTATAAAAGATGCCGGTTTTTCTTTTTGCCAAAAAACAAATTTTGAATCACTTTTGATATACCTAGGTGAACAGTTATTTTAATCTTAGGTTGCTACGAAAGGGTTTTTCGTCTATATTTTAGTGTTTATAAGATATATCGAAAATGATTCAAAAACCAAATTTTGAATCATTTTCGATATATCTTATAAACAAGTTGAACCACGGCTTTGAGTCTTGAATGAAGATATTTTGTAGAGTTAGAGCAAGACAGCAAAACGTCTACAGCTAATTCCTAATCAATAGGAATATAAAATGGTTATACCAAGGAGTCAAAGATGTCACTGAGTGAAGAAGCAATGTCATATTTAGAAGAACACATTCCAGAACTGGCGAATGTAGCGTTCAGGCAAGCTTATTGGGCAGCTCTTGCTTCCGGCTGCAGTGTACTTGTCAGTGAAAATGGAAAGTTAGTTGAAGTGTTTCCTGACGGAAGACATAAATTTATTAAGCATTTGGCTCCATCAATATCGGTAAATCCAGGGCAGAGGTTGGAAATCAATGAATAAAGGAACTCTCCGCTTACGTATGTTTGCAGGACCAAATGGTTCCGGTAAAAGCACATTCAAATCGATTATTCGTCCCGAACTTCTTGGTATGTTCATCAATCCTGATGAAATCGAAAAAGACATTAGAAATTTTGATTTTTTGGACCTCGATCAGTATGAAATAGAAACAACAAAAGAAGAGATCCTGAATTTTTTCATCAATTCTACACTTTTAAAAAACGCTGATTTGCTGGATGAGGCGAGTGAATTGAGATTTAATGACGGAAAATTGAGCTTTTTAAATGCGAGCGTGAATAGCTATTTTGCTTCAGTAGCGGCAGATTTTATTCGTCATAAACTCATAGAATGTTCAAAATCTTTTACTTTTGAAACCGTAATGTCTTCACCTGATAAAATTGAATTTTTACGCACAGCTCAGTCTAGAGGATACAGAACCTACTTGTACTATGTAGCGACTGAAGATCCAGCAATCAATATTTCTCGTGTTCAGAATCGAGTAAAAATGGGCGGCCATTCTGTTCCAGAAGATAAAATAGTAAGTCGTTACAAACGGTCTCTTGATTTGCTCAAAGAATCTCTCCCATTCACCAGTCGCGCTTATATTTTTGATAACTCTACTCATGAGCACATCTGGTTAGCTGAGATTACAGATGGTCACGTATTAGAAATGAAAACAGATCTAGTCCCTGCATGGTTTGAAAAGGCATTAGGGAGCAAATTCGATATAGAAAATAAGAAGCAAAAGAATCTGTGACAGAAAAGGGGACGTGTCTGACCCCGTTTCTTGAAATGCCTGAAGCCGAACACTTTTGCGTTCGGCTTTCTGTTATTCAGTCACGTATACTATTTGAAATATACTAACAGCGGAACCACATGTATTTGTAGCCGTTACAGTATAGTTAATGGTCGCATCCTGTGATATTGGTATTGTGATGGATACTAACCCACTAGCATTAATCGTAGCAGATGCGACAGAAGGATTGCTCGACACCACCGACCACGTTAAATTATCTCCTGTAAAATAAGGGCTGGCGTCAAAGGAGAGTGTATTATCAGCTAGCGTAATGATTGCAGGAGCTGGCACAGAAGCTTGCGGGCCTATACACCTTTTGGTGAGCTGTTGCTCATTAATTGTCATGACGACAGGAATATAAACAGCAGGTTCTAACATCCAAGCAGATAAATCAGAATGAGTGCATCGTGAATCGCAGTAGCTGCTTTGATAACAGGTATTCGAAGTACCACCAAAACTAAAGCCAATCTGCACCCCGGCGACAGCTACGTTGGAAAGTCCTGCTTTCCCTTGCATATAACTACCAAATAAACCACCGGTCAGAGTGCCGCACCGCTGTGGTCTGCAGTAAAGTAGTTCTGCTGAATAATTGTTATAGGGCCGCCGAAACTCTGCTAGCAGATTGAGGTTGATATTTTCAAACACCATTTGCTTTAACGTAGCTGTACAGCCTAATCCTTTGACGTTTTTGCTGGAACAATATCTTCTGTTATATTTAAGGTTGTCATAATCTGCCAATATAGACATCGAAGCACCTTTCCATGGATTGAAAAGAATACCACCCTCAACTCCCCAAGCGTGCGAACCCGCAATTCTTCGTTTTAACGTTTCGATATCGCTTGTGGTGGTGTATTGACGTGTTTTTAAACTTTTGGAAGGAGCGTTTGAAGCGAAAGCGTCAAATAGTATTCCTTTAAAAAAACAATGATCAATAACCGCTTTGTATTTTCCTCCGACAGCCCATTGATACATCCATTGTGATGTTTTTCCATGGTGAAATTGATAACGGAGCTTTTGATTTAAGTACTCAGCGCCTACTTTGAGATAGTTGTTCGGATCTATTTCTATGCCTATAGTTCCGTTTGCTCTTCCGTTATTTGGCCCTATTTCTCCCAAAAATGCTGCAGCGAATTGTTCATTAAATCCGTCATGATTGAGTTGAACTCTACCTGTGGGGAACATTGTTTTGGCATTTAACCCCGAAGTATGGCAAGAGAAAGCCTCCAGGATTGTGAAGGATGTGATAGTGAATAAAAGGCAGGCAATAATTTTTCTGCACATGGAAATAACCCTCAGGTGATATTGCTTAAAGGGGCATTGTAAAGAATAAATTAATTTTTAAGCAACATTCGATCGCGAAAAGGTAATCGGGGATAGCCTTGTTGCATAATTAACCACTGAGCCAGTGAGATCACTGAGGGTTTCTGGGGGATATGAGAGTGATCATATCATTCAATTACCGTTTCATTGTTGACATAAGGTTCGAGAAAAAACTCTACTGAAATAAAGTTTTCATTTGCGTTATGTACCTTAAATCCTCTCCAGCTCATTCCTCCTCTGTGATCTCAGTGGCTCAGTGGTGATTAATTATACAACAAGACCATCGGGGATCGGGGTCAGGGGCGACCCTTTTTCTCTTTTATCTGAATCTCAATCACTTTCGTAAAAATCAAAATAATAATTGCCGAAAGGGAAACAAGGGACTGTTTCATCCCAAACGCTTAATAATTTTTCGTATGCTAAGCGAATAGAAAGTCCATTTGGCAAGTCTGCAATGTAATTATAGACAGCCCATGTGTCTAAAATCTTGTCGACAATCAATTTGATTTCATCATCTTCGAGATGAGCAGGGGAGGGAAATAACTCTTTGTTAATCCCTAAATGGTCGCTCAAAGGCTTTGGCATAAATTCCATTTCTATCACCTGTGACACGATCTCGTTATCTGTGGAAAGGTATTCCCAATCTTTGGGTACCAAAGTTTTTGCGCGATCTAACGCCTGTAGTATTTCGGCTACATTTTCATTAATATTCATGATTTTTTACCATATCTCTAAATTTGTGTTGTATACCCAAAGTGATTCAAAACCAATAAGCATAGATTTCGCCTTAATTTTCACTGCTCAAAAAATATTGAACAGCTTGAAACGTTGAACAGTTTAGAAGGGCCTTGTTGCATAATTAATCACCACTGAGCCACTGAGAACACTGAGAACACTGAGAGTTTTTGAGAATTATGAGAATAGCATATCTTTCAATTA
>CAMFKA010000146.1 GCA_945957185.1 uncultured Chlamydiaceae bacterium
AAAAATAAGGTCGAGGCCTGCAAGGCCGGCATAAAAAATGGGTAATGATTAGGCCGTTGCCCCTGCCCTTGCCCAAATTTTTACGAAGCAGTGTTCGATTATCGAAGAATGCACCTGATGCTAGACGTCTCGCTCTGATAGTTAAATGAAAAAATTTGGGCAAGGGCAGGGGCAAGGGCACGGGCAGGGGGAAATTACTACCCCGCATCTGGTGCGCAAATGATTTTTGATTGAACTGTAAGGAAAAACAAATGAATAATAGCGGCAGCCGGACTTGAACCGACGACACGCGGATTATGATTCCGCTGCTCTACCGACTGAGCTATGCCGCCATCTTTGATGCTAATGATAAGACAATTAGCGGGGGAAGGATTCGAACCTCCGACCTTTGGGTTATGAGCCCAACGAGCTAACCCCTGCTCCACCCCGCGTTAGCTTGACTTACCATCGATAAGAAACCTAAACTATAGTAAACGGCACCTTTATTCTCAAGGATATTTCTTCAATATTTCCTTAAATGTTTCGGAAACCCCTCCCTGTATAGCCTCAAGCGCGCAAATAATTTTCTCCTTCGGCACCGCAAATCGTAAATTCTCCGCAATTTCGTCGCCGCGCACTTGCTTTCCTATCTCATATTTTAACACAATCTCCCTCATTTCCGCTTGCCCTTCCATATGCGGACCGAACAATACCGGAATTTCGGAAAACGCGGGCTCCAAAATGTTGTGCCCTCCTATTCCCGAAACAAAACTCCCGCCGACCAGCGCTATCGATCCCACAGAGTAACACTTTCTCAAGACCCCCATCGCATCCACCAAAATCACACGCTTTCCCGTTTCTCCTAACGAAAATCTGCTGGCAACACCTTTAAGCTCCTCGGCGACCTTATTAAAACGCTCGGGATGGCGCGGAACGATCAACAACTTCGAATTCGGAATATCAGCTTTCAAAAATTCCCTTAACACGATCGCTTCTTCCCCGGGGTGGGTCGAACCGGCAACAACAACATACTCTCCATCCGCAATTCCCAATTTTTCTTTGAATGCGTTCAACACCCCAAGTTCAATCGGTGCGGGAGTGTCGTCGTATTTGAGGTTGGGGATAACATGCATCTTTTCGTCCGGGACGCCCAATTTCGTAAATCGATCGCCGTACAGCTCGGATTGCACGCAAAACAGATCGACAGCCCCTAAAAGACGTTTTGCTAGCCACGGCAACTTCTCCAGCCTCTGAAACGAACGCTCCGAAATCTTCCCATTCACCAAAGCGACGCAAGCGCCCTCGGCTTTGCTATACTTCAAAAAGTGGTACCAAAAATCGGTTTCGGTGAGCACCACAAGGTTTGGCTTCGCTTCGCTTAACAAGCGCTTCATTGTCCAGGAAAAATCCAACGGCAGCAAGATGTGGTAGTCGGCAAAAGGGAGAGATTTTTTCGCTTCCTGATGCCCTGTGCCGGTGATATTGGAAACGACTAATGTAGCGTCATAATGCTCTTTTAACCGTTTAGCCAGCTTTGCTACAGCTTTGGTTTCCCCTACAGAAACTGCATGCACCCAGATCAATGGCTTATCCCCTTTCACGATACGCGGCATTTTAAAATGTCTTCGTTCCGTATATTTGGCGCTAAAAAAACGAGGCAGATAGGTCAATCCGTATAAGGCGAGCCCAAAATTATAAAACAAACTAAACATGATGTTCGGAAACCTCTTTAGGGGTGCGATTGGGCATGCGGAACGCAAACATTAACGCTAACGCGGCAATCGCTCCGCAACCAAAAAATACTGCGTGGAGCGATTTAGAGAACGCTTCGACGATGCCATTTAAATTTTCGGGGGCAATCGTCGATCTTAGATGGGGATCGAAAATTTTGTGTGACGCTGCGATCAATGAGACCATGTCCTGCGCTTTGATTTCGTCCACAGCGACTTGATAAAGCCCCAATTGTAACCCTCCCATCATCGCGATGCCGATCATGCCACCAAACGTCCTCGAAAATGTGACCATCGATGTCGCTGCACCCAAAGTCTCCGGAGGAGCTGCCGCTTGTACAGCAACCATATTGGCGTTGGCGATGATGCTGACGCCACACCCAACGATGTAATTCCCAACCATCAGTAACCCTACTGAAGTGTGAGTTCCTTGCAAGAACAGTACATAGAAACCTATGACAACAAGTAAAGCTCCCGTCGTAGACATCCAGCGAAAGCCAAACCGGTTGAGGACTGTTCCGCTGATCAGCGATCCCGTAAAACTACCAAAAGCAACCGCTGTCACCACTTTCCCTGCAACAATTGCAGCCTCCCCTAAAACCCCCTGCACAAACATCGGAGTGAAATTGGACACATTGAAAAGGAAAAATCCCGCAAAAAATGCCAAGATGACAGGCAACGAGATCGCTGCTCTGTGAAAGAGGTGGAATGGAATAAAAGGGTGGTGGATTTTTTTTCGGAATGACACGAAATAGATCATGACAAAAACGCCAAATAGCAGCACTAACCAATTAATAGGATCGGTATTGAATTTTCCCAAATTCAACAGACCATAAACGATAGCAAGGGTTCCTACCGTAAACAGAACTCCTCCCGAATAGTCGATAGTGAAATGTTTCCGCGCAGGTTCGGGGATGACGGTTCGAAAGGTAAATGCCAGGATAATAAGAAAACCGAAAGGAATATTGATCCAGAAAGCCCACGGCCACGAAAACTTAGCAGTCAGGAATGCTCCAAGTGCCGGCCCCAGCACGCTTGCCAGCGCCCACATCGCCCCGACTAATGCCTGCATCTTTGCTCGCTTCTCTATGGGATAGAGCGCCCCAAACAACACAAGGCTTAATGTCAGCAATCCGGACGAACCCACACCTTGCACCACGCGAAAAGCGATCAGCTGCTGCATCGATGTCGCCATCCCGCACAACAATGACCCTAGCAGAAAGACTGCCACGCTGGCCAAATAAGTTTTTTTGTAACCAAAGGAATCGGCAAGGGCTCCCGCAAACGGTGCTGTGACAACAGAGGCTAGCATGAAACTGTTTGCAACCCAAGGATAGAGATCAAATCCTCCCAACTCGGAGATAATTGTCGGCATGATTGTCGCTGTGACAAGAGCCTCCATAGCGGAGCAAAAAACTCCCAATAAAATTGTAATTACCGTAATCATTTAGGAGATCCTTCTGCGATGAATTCTTGAAATTCCGCTTCAGATAAAATCGGAATTCCCAATGTTTTAGCTTTTTCGTATTTTGAGCCCGGATCTTCCCCAACGACGACATAATCGGTTTTCTTGCTGACAGATTCCGAAACTTTTCCTCCCCTCTCTTTGATGAGAGCGGCAGCTTCGCTACGAGTCAAACGAACCAAAGTTCCTGTTAAAACAAAGCTTTTGCCGTTGCAAGGATGATCCAAATGCTGCGGTTGCGCCATGTCGGCAGGGTGCACTCCCCTCTCAATCAACAGCTGCACTTCTCGCTGACTTTCCGGATCTTTCAAAAACTCCTCGATGGCGTTGGCGACTTTTTCTCCAATGCCATTGATCGCCAGCAATTGCTCTTTGGAGGTCTCGAGAAATTTCTGGAACGTTCCAAACTGGCGAGCAAGCTCCTCGGCGGTCCCGGCGCCGACATGCTTGATGCCAAGTGCTAAAATGAACCTGTCCAATTTGATCTGTTTCGATTTTTCGATGGCGGAGAGCAAATTATTAATCGATTTCTCTTTAAATCCGTCGAGTTGCTCCAACTTCTCCCGAGTAAGTGTGTAGATATCAGAAGGTGTTGCCACAAACCCTTTCTTAACGAGCTGTTCGACAACTTTTTCACCCATATTTTCAATGTCCATACCGTCTTTGCCGGCAAAATACTCGATCTTTCTTAAAAGCTGCTCCGGGCAACCTTTTGCGTTGGGACAACGGATCGCTACTTCTCCTTCGACCACAGCGACATTCGCTCCACACGAAGGGCAGTGATGCGGCATTCTCCACGGTGCTACTCCCGGCTGGCGATACTCCATCAACACTTCAACAACTTTGGGAATGACATCCCCTCCTTTCTCTATGACAACGGAGTCGTGAAGGCGGATGTCTTTTCTTTCGATCTCTTCCTGGTTGTGTAAGGTCGCCCGGCTGATCGTACTTCCGGCAAGCAAGACGGGTTCCAATTCAGCCACCGGAGTCAACACCCCGGTTCTTCCTACCTGTACAGTGATATCTCGTATGACAGTTTTTGCTTGCTCGGCAGCAAATTTATAGGCGATCGCCCAGCGTGGATTTTTTCCGGTAGATCCTAGAGCGTTCTGCTCGCGCAGATCATCCAACTTCACCACCATTCCATCGATGTCATAAGGGAGCTTGGGACGCTCTTCTAAAATTTTTCCGGCAAATTGCCAAATGCCTTCCAAAGAGTCACACGTGGTGTGCATAGCAACGAGAGGGAGCTTTTGTTCGCGAATAAAATCCAAAACCGCGGTCTGTGTGGTGACACCGGGGATCTCCCCTGCGATAGCGTAAAAGACGATTTGCAATCCACGACGTGCGACTTCTTTTGGATCGAGCAATTTCAAAGACCCCGCAGCAGCGTTTCGAGGGTTTGCCCACAACTCTTCGCCTCTCTTCAGTCGAGCGTGATTAATGGTTTTAAACACTTCGTGAGGCATAAACACTTCGCCCCGCACTTCCAGTTCCCCTTTGTACGGAATGCTCATCGGCAACGAGTGAATCGACTTCAAATTCGCAGTGATATCATCGCCCTCTTTACCATCGCCACGGGTGGCTCCCCTAACGAATTTACCGTCCCTGTAAAGGAGCGTCACGGCAATGCCGTCCATCTTCAATTCGCACGTGAAGCGATTCTCTAGCTTTCCCGTCAGTTTGACAACACGTTTAAGAAAATCTTCGATCTCCGATTTCGAATACGTGTTCGCCAGCGAAAGCATGGGGATCTTGTGGACAATGGAAGGGAAACTTCCTGTTGTCGATTCCCCAACGCGTTGTGTTGGAGAATTAGCGTCCACCCATTCGGGATGCTCTTTTTCCACTAACTCCAACTTCTTCAACAGCAGGTCGTAAGCGTAGTCAGAAATCAACGGATCGTGATCTTGGTAGTAGCGGCGGTTGTGCAGCCAAATTTCTTCACACAAATGGAGATAGTCTTGATAAGTCATGGAAATCGCACCGAAAAAATCATAGTAGCGAGAGGAGCGACCTGCAGCATGATGCCGTGGGAGCCGCCGCCCTCATGGTTGTAACAGATGGAGGGCTTTGGACAGTGTTTTCCGGAGCCGCCATAGTCAGCAGCATCGGTGTTAAAGACCTCGGTAACCTCTAAAGCATTCTTCAGAGGGATGTAGTACTTTTCGTGGTATTGGGGAGTGTGATTGTGCAGGCAAAGCAAGTACTCTCCTTTCCCCTTTCTCAGATAGCTGATAATGCAGTTGTGGCGGTCGCCAAAATCTGTCTCTTATACACATCTCCGAGCCCACGAGACCGGAGCCT
>CAMFKA010000147.1 GCA_945957185.1 uncultured Chlamydiaceae bacterium
ATACTGCAGTCAAAAGGTCCCTGAAAGTATTCGGGGAAAAGAGAGAGCAGATCAAACCGTATTGTCATAGCTGCTTCTTACGCGGCCTTTTTCTTTGCACGAGCGCGTCTCTTGAGTCTTGCTTTTTCACGTCTTTCAACTTCTTTAGCAGTTTCTCTTTTTACGAGTTCGGGCGCAGCACGTTTAATAATAGATTCGAGGTTCTCAGTCATGATAGCCCCTTGGTCGAGCCAGTGCTGAACGCGGTCTGTCTTTACAAACAGGTTTTGTTCTGCAGTAGCTTCGTGTGGGTTGTACCAGCCCAACATTTCAATGTACTTGCCATCTCGTGGCGAGCGTTCGTCGGCAACGACTAAGCGGAAGGTCGCGCGGTTTGTGCGGCCTTGTTGACGCAGTCTGATTTTTAACGCCATAGGGATCCTCCCATCATCTTTTGGAGTTGTTTCATGTTCGGCATATTTTTAAAGAATTGTTTTGCTTGCTTAAAGGACTTTACAAGTTTGTTTACATCCTCTATTGACGTCCCGCTCCCTGCTGCGAGCCTTTTACGGCGTGGAGGGGTCATTTCGCAACGCTCGGCGCGTTCATCTTTCGTCATGGAATAGATGATCGCTTCCGTTTTAAAAAAGTCTTTTTCATTTATGGGCAGATCTTTCAATTGACTCATTCCGGGAAGCATTCCCATGAGTCCTTTGAGAGACCCCATTTTCTTAACCATTTGTAATTGGCTAAGGAAGTCTTCATAGGTAAAGGCGGCAGAACGTAGTTTTTCTTCCATACGTTTCGCATCCTCTTCCGTGATATGTTCCTGGGCTTTTTTGACCAGGTTAATCGTATCGCCCATGCCCAAAATACGGTCGGCCATGGACTTCGGATTAAACAGTTGGATGTCGTCGATTTTTTCGCCGATCCCTTCGAAAAGGAGGGGTTTTCCCGTCACTTCGCGGATAGAGATAGCGGCACCGCCGCGGGTGTTACCGTCGAGCATCGTCAGGATCGACCCTGTGACACCAATTTTCTCGTTGAATTCGGCGGCGACATTAACAGCATCTTGCCCTGTCGTTGCGTTGGCAACGAAGATCACCTCACCGGGATTGAGCGCTTTTTTGAGCGCCGCCAGCTGATTCATCAGTTCTGCATCGATTTGGAGGCGTCCGGCAGTGTCGACAATAAGAAGATCGTGTTGATTCGTTTTAGCAAATTCGTGAGCAGCTTTTGCAACTTTTAAAGGGTCGGTTTCGCCTGGAATCGAGAAGAAAGCTGCACCGGAAGCGGCGGCAAGGGTTTTGAGTTGTTCCACGGCAGCGGGGCGTTGCAGGTCGCAAGCGGCGACAAGCGGATTTTTTACTAGATTTTGCTTTCTCAGGTAGCGAGCGAGCTTCGCAGTATGAGTCGTTTTACCGGAGCCTTGAAGGCCGCACATCAGGATGACAGCAGGCTTTGCGGATAAATTCAGTTGGTGCTCTTCGCCACCCATCAGTTGGACTAATTCGTCATGAACGAGTTTAATGAATTGTTGTCCGGCCGTGACGGAGCCCACCACTTTTTCGCCGATGGTGCGGTCTTTCACTTTTTTGACAAAGGCTTTAGCAACACTGTAGTTGACATCGGCTTCGAGCAGGGCTAAGCGCACCTCGCTGACAGCCTCGGAGATGTTATCTTCAGTGAGCTTTTTCTCCCGCATCAGCTTGGAGAAAGTCTCTCTCATTTTATCTGTTAAAGCACCTAACATTCAATACAACTCATTTAATACGATCGTGTATGTGGACATCATACTGAAAAAATCATTCGATTTCAAGGAAAAAGAATCGATCATGTCCTGCCCAATCTTTTGTTACCCGTTTTTCTTTCCAGCAAGTCGCTTCGAACAACTCCGGAACTGAATTCCCTTGGTCGAATCCGATTTCAAACCACACTTTCCCTCCCGAATTTAAAACAGAAGGGAGCGTTTTGGCTAATTGGGCGTAAATTTCCAGTCCCGTTGGTCCCGCTACCAGTGCGCCTTGCGGCTCAAAATTTTTCACACCCGACTCCAACCCTTGATAATCCGCTTCCGAAATGTACGGTGGATTGCAAACGACATAATCAAATTTTTGATTATGGAGAGGGTCGAGGAGGTTGCCTTGAGCAAAAGCGACGTCTAATTGGTTTTCTTGGCAATTTTTCCGGGCGATTTTCAAAGCGTCTTCGGAAAGATCTGAAAGTGTGACGTGAAGATCGGGAATTGCCTTTTTGATCGCAAGGCCCAGACAGCCGGAGCCGCAACAGAGGTCGAGCAGACGTTTTTCTGTTTGAGAAGATGTTGCAAGCTCTTTTACAATCATTTCAGCTAAAATTTCGGTTTCCTGTCTCGGAATCAGCACCGCGGGAGTCACTGTCAGTTGACAGTTCAAAAACTCTTGTTTTCCTATGATATAAGCGTACGGTTCGCCTGCAAGGCGTCGTTGAAGGACTGCTCGGCATTTGTCGAGCTCGGCATCGGAAAGGGGGCGTTCGAAATCGAGATAGAGTTGCATGCGGGGGATTTCGAGGGCTCGAGATAGCAACTCTTCTGCTTCGCGGCGGGGCGAAGGAAAGCCTTTTTGCTCCAAAAATGCCGTCGTAGCTTTCAGCACCTCTAAAACTAACTTCATTATTCTTGCAATTGCTGTTTATGGAAGTGAGAGACTAACCCATCGACAATTTTTGACAACTCCCCTTCCATCACTTGGTCCAAGTTGTAGAGGGTGAGGTCGATTCTATGGTCTGTGATGCGGTTTTGGGGGAAGTTGTAAGTGCGGATACGTTCTGAACGGTCTCCGGAACCCACTTGAGCAGCACGAGTGCTTGCGATAGCTTCATTTTTCTTTTGCAGCTCCGCTTCCGCGATCTTCGCTTTCAAAAGACGCATCGCCTTTTCTTTGTTTTTGTGCTGGCTTCTTTCCTCTTGGCAGTAAACCACGACACCGGTAGGCATGTGGGTAAGGCGGACGGCGCTATCGGTGGTGTTAACGTGCTGACCACCGGCTCCGGAGGAGCGGTACGTGTCAACGCGAAGGTCTTTCTCATCGATGACAACTTCGCTATCTTCGTCCGGTTCTTTAAGAACCGCAACTGTAACGGCAGAAGTGTGGACGCGGCCTTGCGCTTCTGTATCGGGAACACGCTGAACGCGGTGAGTCCCCCCTTCATGGATCATCAGGCGGTGGACATTATGACCGGAAAGGGTCATGACGTATTCGCGGAAACCACCGAGATCGGAAGGTGTGCAGGAGAGCAATTCGTACTTCCAGCTTTGCTTGTCGGCAAACATTTTGTACATCCGTACGCAATCGCCGACAAAGAGAGCAGCTTCATCGCCGCCGGTACCGGCGCGGATTTCGATGATGATATTTTTGCTGTCATCGGGATTGGGAGGGACGAGAAGCATTTCCAAATCCGCTTCTAAAGTAGGGATTTCGGCTTCGAGAGAGGCGAGGTCTTCTCGCAGAACAGCAGCAAATTCGGGGTCTTTCTCTTCGGCGAGCATCTCTTTGTTTTCACTAAGCTGCCGCCGAGAGCTTTGTAGATCATCCCAAACTTTTTTAACTTCAGAGAGGTAAGCGTGTTCCTGTGTCAATTCCCTGTATTTTTTTTGGTCATTAAATACATCGGGGTGCCCGAGTTTCGCCTCGAGTTCGGCGAAACGGGAAAGGAGTTTTTGAACTTTTGCTTCCATACTCTCCAAAAATTAGCGGTTGCTGTACCGTTTTTGGAATTTCTGAATACGTCCTTCTGCGTCGACAACTTTTTTGTCGCCAGTGAACAACGGATGAGAGAAAGAGGAGATGGAAAGGCGGTAAACCGGATACGATTTTCCTTCGAACTCTTCAGTTTCTTTTGGTTGCAAAGTAGATCCGCAGAGAAATTTCTTTCCTGTCGCAGAGTCCACAAACAGAATGGTTTGGTATTTTGGGTGTTTGTCTTTTTTCATCTTTCTTAACCTTGAATGGTGAATAAACCCAAAGGTTAGCCGAAAACGGGAGTTTTTATCAAGAGAGAAATGTAATTTTAATAGAGAGGGTGCAGACAACACGGGTAGCGAGGGCATGTGAAAATGAGTACCTGTGATTGAAAAGGACAATAAGGACCTTAAGGACACCAAAAAATTAAAGTTTTACACCGAAAGGTATTCTGCTAACGAGATAAAGAGGGTAATTAAAAATATCGCCGTCATGTTTTAAATTCATAGCGGTGGTACGTATGCTCTTTGATGGAACATATTTTTGGTTATAAACAAGAAGGCTTTTTTTCTTGTGATTCGTTCCGGCTTTCACTTCCAACGGATAAATTGCACTCTCATCATCGATCAAAAAATCCACTTCTGCTATCCCTTCACTCGTCCAGTAATACAGCCCCTTATGTCCTGCTGCAATCAATTCTTGAGCGACATAATTTTCTGTAAGCCCCCCCTTAAACTCTGTAAACAGCTCATTACCGTCTATAACAACCTGAGGAGATAAATTACTTTGAGCTCCAAGTAGCCCCACGTCTAACAAGAAAATTTTAAATGCGTTATTATCAGCGTAGGCGCTCAGCGGAAGTTTTGGAGATGACGCTAAGTAGCTTTTATGTATAAGACCGGCATCCGAAAGCCATTGGATGGCGTCTTCGTAATCTCTTCCTCGAGCACTTTTTCGTATTGCTGCGAAAATAAATTTCTTATTTTCTTTTGCTAATTGACGATGAATCTGTTTCCACACCGTTGTGATTTTCATGATTTCGTGAGAAGGCGCATGTTTGGCGAAATCTTTTTCATAAGCGTTTAAGATTTCTAATTGAATTTCTCGGACTATACCTAACTGTTCATTTTTGATATATTCTGCGACAACTTCGGGCATTCCACCAACGTAAAAATAAAGCTTCAACAATTGAATCAATTTTTCATGTAGTGGATTTGGGATCGGTTCAAAGTTGTGGTATTCTTCTAAAAACACGCGTGTTTTATCCTGTCCCATGGCCGAAAGGAATTCAAAAAAAGTCAAAGGGTATAG
Source organism: uncultured Chlamydiaceae bacterium (assembly GCA_945957185.1). Taxonomy (GTDB): domain Bacteria; phylum Chlamydiota; class Chlamydiia; order Chlamydiales; family Parachlamydiaceae; genus CAMFKA01. The sequence goes on from CAMFKA010000147.1 coordinate 5,013, forward strand.
GTGAAGAAAATTGACTTTTCCTACAGGAAAACCCTTTTCTCCGGTAGTTTTCACACCTAACAACGAACCTGCAGCGACAACGTGATATTCGTTTGCTTCTTCACAAAAGTACTTCAAGCTGTTAAGCGCTTTTGGGCAGCTTTGAATTTCATCAAAAATCAACAAAGTATTTTCCGGTTCGATGTCGATTTCTGTATGGATACTGATAATTTTTATGAGTTGAACAGGATCTAATGTTCCATCAAAATACTGAGCAAGCTTTTCATCTTTTTCAAAATTCAGGTAAGCCATCTTTTCGTAAGATGTTTTGCCAAAATGTTTCAATGCATACGTCTTGCCCACCTGCCTTGCACCTGTCTCTTATACACATCTGACGCTGCCGACGACTAGTCGAGGGGTG
>CAMFKA010000148.1 GCA_945957185.1 uncultured Chlamydiaceae bacterium
TAAAATTTTAGCAAAATTATCAAACACCCAATATTTTTTTGCGCGAATCGTGAGTTTCAGGCCTCGGTTTTGTTTTTCCCCTTACCCAGGTTTCCGTTCGCTAACGCTCGCTCCAACCTGGGCTATGATATTTCAGCCCGTTGGGCTTCAGCTGCAGAAATCGTATTCAAAAATAGTTGTCGTAACATAATATGCGTTAAGTCCCAAAGGGACGGTATATCATAGCCCAGGTTGGAGTGAGCACAGCGAACGGAAACCTGGGTAAGATCAAAATAACAATCCGAGCCCTGCAAAGGGCGGCATAAAGGCCTAGGTCTACACTCATCCGGGTTTGGAGTTTTTCAAAATTGTTTCCCACATTTTCTTAAGGAATTTGTTCTGCTCTTCGTTAAGGGGCGACAGCACAAAATAGCAGTCCTCATTTTGTCTGAATGCCGCCTTCGTCCAGTTCGCCGACCCATTAACCAAAACTTCGTCATCGATAATCATGGTTTTGTAATGCAAAAGGCCCTGTCCGGTGCTGGTTCTAAAAGGAATTTTCCCTTTTTGCAGCGCTTTGACAACTCCAAGGCTTGACCCTTTGCTGGAATTGTTGTCTAAGACTATCTGTACGTCCACTCCACGAAGATTTGCCGAGATGATATCATTGACGAAATCGAGGCGCGTCCATGTGAACATCGCAATTTTGATCGTCTTTTTTGCGGAGCGAATGAGCGAGCGGATTCTGTGGACTGCGCCTTTGTCGTTGGGGAGAAACCAAAATTCTAACGTCTGATTGCCAATCAGAAACGATTGGTGGGAATAAAAATCTGTGGTCTCCTCTGTGAGAGAAATCAACCTTTTCCCTATCCATTGTGCCATCTCAGGAGCATCAAAACCTGCAATCAGATTGCCGTGAAGCCGCAAAGACTCGCCCGTCATATTCGCCGATCCTATCCAGACAAGTTCGTTATCGACGACTAAGATTTTCAAGTGCATGAGTCCTTTCGGGGTCGCTTTGTATAGGGCAATCTCGTTACCAAGTTTTTTTTCGATTCCCGGACACGCCTTTGCATCGCAGATGACGGTGACTTTAACACCCTCCTGAGCTTTTTTTCGAAGGGTTTGGATGAGCCGTTGGTCAGTGATCGTATACACGGCAATCTGCACCGATTGGCGAGCCTTTTGGATCGCTTCATTAAAGACGCTTCCCAAGTGGTCTTCGTGGTCGGTAGAGTACAATAGTGCTGGTTGGTCTCCGGAGGGGATGGGAGTGGACGTTTGCGTTGTCGTCAGCCAGGCGATGCCGGCGACTAAAACGACTAGAAGTAGTTCGAAGAGCTTGTAAGCGCGAGGGGGTTTCTTCTTTCGTTTCATTGCAAACGCTGTCCGTACAGTTGTTGAAGTAGAGATTGTTGCAGTCCCGTATAACGAAGGAGAACTTCATCGTTGCGTACGGCGATAGAGAGGGCTTTGCGAGTTCCAATTAAGATGACGATGGATTTTCCTCTTGTCACTCCCGTGTAGAGAAGATTCCGTAGAAGCAATTTGAAGTGCGTGGTATGGACAGGCATAATCACGCAGCGGCATTCGCTTCCCTGGTACTTGTGGACGGAAACGGCGTAGGCTAGCACAAGGTCATCGAGCTCTGAGAACAGATAGACCACTTCTTTGAGATCGAAAATGACGGTCATCGTCTGTGAGGTTTCGTCGATGGCAGCGATGTAACCGATATCTCCGTTGAAGACCTCTTTTTTGTAGTCGTTGCGGATCTGCATCACTTTATCGTTTTCGAAAAATTTTCTACCTGCACGGTAGATTCCTTCTTTGCCTGGATGGAACTTCTCTTGCAACACCGTATTGAGGTTTTCGGTTCCTATAATTCCTTTCCGCATCGGCGCCAGCACCTGGATGTCGTTGGCAGGGTGAAACCCATATTTTTTGGGCAGTCTTTGCGTGACGAAAGCGACAATGGTTTGGAGGATCTTTTCGGGGTCTTCTTCATCGACGAAGTAAAAATCGCTATCGGAAGAGTTTTGGATTTCCGGCATCATCCCCTGGTTGATCCTGTGGGCATTCGTAATGATTTTCGAGCCTGCAGCTTGTCGAAAAATCTCCGTCAATTGGACTACAGGAACAGATTTCGAAGCGATAAAGTCCTTTAAGACATTCCCCGGGCCAACGCTGGGGAGCTGGTTGACATCTCCTACAAAGACCACGCGGGCGTGTCGAGGGATCGCCTTCAAAAGCGAGTACATGAGATAGGTATCGATCATGCTCGCTTCGTCGATGATGATGAAATCGCACTCTAAAGGGTTCTCTCGATTTTTTCGGAATCCCCCGGCTTTGAAATCGTACGAAAGCAAACTGTGGATTGTCGACGCTTTTCGTTTGCAAATTTCTGTCATCCGCTTCGCTGCGCGCCCTGTCGGAGCCGCGAGCAAGATGGAAGAGGTCAGCTTGCTTGTGATGGTCAATATCGCATTGGTAATGGTGCTTTTTCCCGTTCCCGGCCCCCCGGTGATAATCAAGAATTTTTCCTGCATCGCAAGGGAAACCGCGGCTTTTTGATTTTCAGCAAGTGCGATATTTAAAGTTTGCTGCACCCAATCCAGCGCTTTAGCGATGTCGATTTGCCGTAGGCATCCCGGCGATTTTTGTAAGCTTTGGATTTCGCGGGCGATTCCCAATTCAGACATGTAGAGTGATTTTGTCCAGATGAATGAGCGGAGAGCTCCTTCATAAAAAATCTCTTCTACTTGGATGCGATCTTCTTTTTGAATAGCGTCGATAGAAGCTTGTACGAGGGGAATGTCGACTTCAAGCATCGCGGCAGCTTCGACTAAAAACAGATCGAGAGGGTAACAGACGTGGCCATTTCCTGAAAATTCCCCCAGCACATATTCGATGCCGCTCTCAATGCGTTTAGAAGAGTGTTTTTCAATTCCCAAATTTGCAGCGATGGCGTCGGCGGTTTTGAAGCCGATTCCGTTGATATCGCGGGCGAGGCGATACGGATTTTCGTTGACGATGGAGATACTTTTCTCCCGATACACGCGGTAGATTTTATGTGCATAGGCAGGGCTGACTTTGTGTCCTTGCAGGAAGATCATCACTTCCCGAATGGAGCGTTGCTCCCCCCAACAAGCGGCAATTTGATCGACGCGTTTAGCTCCGATTCCCGGGACTTCTTTCAACGATTTTGGATCGCGGTCGATGACAGCAAGGGTGTCGATGCCAAAAAAATCGACGATTCTTTTAGCATAAGATGGGCCGATGCCGGGGATAAGGCCGGAACCCAAATATTTTTGGATCGCTTCGACATCCGCTGGCGCTTCCATTTTACACTCTTTCACTTCGAATTGTTTGCCGTGGAAAAGATGAGTTTTCCAATTCCCTTGGCAGCGGATCGACTCGCCCGCTCGCGCTCCCGGCATAATTCCTACGACGCAAACCAAAGATTTCTGGCCACGCTGCTGCAATTGAGCGACAGTGAAGCCCGTTTCGTCATTTTGAAAAGTGATTTTTTCGATGAATCCGAATAGTTCTTCCATAAGAGAACAATAGTAGTGGTTGACGGATAGAGAATCAAGAATTACCCTATAAGAAAGGAGATTTCTCATGAAGTTCAAATGGGCAACATATATTTTTCTTGGTATACTCTCTTCTGCATCGCAGATTTCATCGCAAGAATGTCGCGATCAGTGGCAACGGGAAGCTGAAGTTTCTTGTGAAGGGGAAGAGTGCGATGAACTTGCCGATAACGGCGAACAGCGTCGTCGTTACGATGACGAATATTTCAGAGGCCCCCGTTTTTACGACAAAGGGTATGACAAGGGGTACCAAGAGCCCGTTCCCGCGCCCGATTGGCCGGGAGCTAATGATATCTTGATGGAAAAATTATCCCGCTAACGATCTTGTGATAGAGTAAGGCTCAAAATGCCGATGTATACTAAAGAAAGCTTGGAAGCGCTCCGCCAGCGAGTCGATTTGATCGAGGTGCTCAATTCACACCTCGATCTTAAACGCTCCGGCGCGGCCTATAAAGGGTTGTGTCCGTTTCACGACGAAAAATCACCCTCCTTTATGGTGCAGCGAGGCGACACCCACTACCATTGTTATGGCTGTGGTGCGCATGGAGATGCGATTCAGTTTTTGATAGAACACCAGAGACTTACCTTTTCCGATGCCGTCGAACACCTGGCGCAGCGCTTTGGCATTGTTTTGGATGTGATCGAAAACCTCAACGAAAAGAAGGGAACTCCCAAGACGAAATTAAAGGAAGCGCTACAACATGCGTCGGAGCTATTCCATTTTTACTTGTTGCACACGGCGGAAGGGCAGGAGGCTCTTAAATACCTCTATAGCAGGGACCTATCATTAGATTTTATTAGACAATTCGGCATTGGACTCTCCCCAAAAAAGGGAGGAATTCTCCGTAAAGCCCTTCACACCAAATACGTCAGCGATGAATTGATGCTTGAAACGGGCCTCCTTGCCCCCACAAGAGATGGCGGTTTCAGAGAGTTCTTTAATGAAAGAATCATGTTTCCCATCCGTGATGCTACGGGAAGCGTGATCGGTTTTTCGGGTAGAAAATTCCATGAAGAGACCTTTGGCGGCAAATATGTCAACACTTCGGAGACGCCATTATTCAAAAAATCTCGCGTGCTATTCGGTTTAAACTACTGCCGCAAAAGGATTGCAAAAGAGAAGCAAGCTATCGTCGTCGAAGGGCAACTCGATGCCCTCCGCTTGATTCACTCAGGTTTGAATTTGACTGTTGCAGGGCAGGGAACGGCCTTCGGAGAGGGCCACGTGCGTGAATTGCTACAACTCGGCGTGAACCGCATCTTCCTCGCATTGGACTCCGATCCGGCAGGTCTCGAAGCTGCTGTTAAAATCGGAAACCTCTTCATGAAAGAGGGTGTGGAAGTGAAGGTTACGGTGTTGCCTCCAGGAGATGACCCCGACACTTTTGTCAGAAAAAATGGCGCCGCCCCCTTTGTCGAATTGCTGCAAAAGGGAATCGACTTTTTAGAGTTTTTACTGAAGCATCGGTCTCGTGCTTACGACCTTAATAACCCTGCAGGGAAAAATCAGCTGGCGATGGAGCTTGTAAAAGAAATTCGTTCGTGGGAGCAGTCGTTATTGGTGCATGAGTCCCTCATCAAGCTGGCAGCGTTGCTGCGAATTCCTGAAGCGATGTTGGGGGTTGGGCATGAGGTGCTTCCAAATGTCCTTCTCAAAAGATCCGCATCGGCAGGGTTTCATGCTATTGACCCCGATAGGATTATGGAGACAGATTTTTTGCGTATCTTGTTTCTTGAAGGGCTCCTTGATCCGGCGTATGTCGAGTTTGCAAAAGCGAACGTCACCCCCGAAGAGTTGGTGCTGTCTCTTATACACATCTCCGAGCCCACGAGAC
>CAMFKA010000149.1 GCA_945957185.1 uncultured Chlamydiaceae bacterium
AAAAATAGCCACACTCGCCCAGGTCGGAGCGCAGCGTAGGCCTGGGTTAGAGTCAAATAACAACAGAGGCCTGAAAGGTCGACATAATTGCTTAAGTTGACGACATTGGGGCAAGGGCAAGGGCAGGGGTGGGATTACTACCCCGCATCTGGTAGAGACTTGAGTGAACTCACGGCTTAGTGCTGTAAAAATGCTCCAAGGCCGGTTTCAGCTCTTCTAGCACCTGCACCATCGTTGGTCGAACTTTGGGATTTTTCCGCGTCATCCTCCACAACAGGTGCTCCAAAGGCTTGTCGACCGGCTCTTTTAATGCCCGAAGCCAAGGGTCTCCGCAGTAACTCTGAATACCCTGTTTTGGTGGGTGATGGTTAAGGAATAGCTGACAAAAATAGACTCCCAAACTGTAAACATCTGCTGCAGTGGTAATTTTATTAAAATGGGAGCTCTTGATGCTATCTTGAGTAAGCCCGTGCATAACAACGCGTAATTCATGGTAAAACTTCCAAAATTCAGGAGCTACAAAAGGGATTGTACCTACGGAATCATCGAGTTTCGCTTTGTCGTCTTGATGAATAAAAAATCCAAAATCAGTAAGATCAGCTTCATAGTAGGTGACTCCGTTCTCTTCGAATTTTTTTATGAGGTAATTATCCGGTTTAACATCTCGATGGATATAACCTTTCTCATGTAAGTAAATAAGTCCGTTACAAATGCTGCGGACAAAACGGTACATTTGATCAAGATTAAACATCAATTGTCCGGTGAGGTAGTCATTTGTGATGTCGACGAGACTTCCTTCCGAATAGTAATCCATGATAATCGCTTGCTTACATTCAGGAAAAATTCCTCCTCCATCATAATTAAATACATCGTGGTATTGAATGATATTGGGGACTCCTTTGAATAGTGTTGCCGCTAAGGCTTCCCTGTCAGCACATTGTTGCCGCTCATGAGTGTGGTAGATCTGTCCTGAGTTGTAATCTGCATGTTCGGTCGGCCCTAGTTTTGAAGAACCAAGTGTCATGACCTTTGCGTCAGTGATATTAATAAGGAAGGTGTTATTTTTCATGTTTCCGCGGCCAACACCTTCAGAGAAGTGCGAGTGCCTTTTACAGCTGATGTAGATGCGACCGAGTTGATCGATGATAATTGTGCGGTGTAGCTTTCGGCTGTGATTACGGTTAATTAATTCACCATCAGGCTTTTTCTTTAGCGAGATGACGCAAATATTGCTTTCGATCGTTTCAATTGTTTCTCTAAGAAATCCGTCGGAGATTTCACATCTTAGTTTCGGATAGATTTTCAATAACTCTAAAGTTTCTTCTTTCTTTACTTTGAGGAGAGGGGAGAAGCTTGTTTTGGGAGGCATTGGGTCTACTAAAAATGGGAAAAAGTCACGACGCGATACGAATCGACCGATGGGTGATACTCCTGCACTCATGAGCCTCCTAAAATTAGGGGTTTTTGTAATAATTAAATTATGTGCTCAAAATTGCAGAATTAAAATTTTAACGCTATGCCTTTTAACTTCCTTTTACTTTTTCCCAGGCTTCAAGATACAAAATGTTATCAGCACCTAAATCGTGAGTTAATTCTGTTCGTTCGAGGACTTCCTCGGGAGGAAACAGAATGGGATTGCCTTGTAAGTTCTCCGGAACAAAAGGTAATGCTGCAGTATTGGGAATGAAGAAGAATGTATGCGCCATATTTTCCGCTGCAACGTCGGGTTCCAGAAGAAAATTGATGAATTTAAGCGCTAACTCTTTGTTGGGAGCGTCGCTGGGGATGGCCATTAGGTCCATGGCGAGGATGGTGCCTTCTTCAGGATAGTAAAATCCCACTTCAGGGTTCTCTTCCATCACTTGCATAAGGTCGCCGTTGTAGCCGTGGACAGCTAAGTATTCGGCGCTGGCGATACCGGCTTTATATTGTTCCCCTTCAAATTTGGCGAGATTGTGCTTCCAATTGATGAGAAGTTCTGTAGCTTGATGTAGTTCTTCCGGATTGACCGTATTCGCGCTGTAACCCAAATAACGCAGAGCTGCGGCAAAGACTTCGCGGATATCGTTCATCATCGTCATGCGACCACGGTAGGCACTATTTCCAAAAATTCCCCACGAATGCTTAATGTCTTCGATTTTGTCTTTGCGGTACCCTACTCCTGCAATGGAGATCATGTAGGGGATCCCGTGTTTTTGTATGGAATCGCTAAGAAAGCCCACGTACTTAGGGTCGATATTTTTGCTGTTGGGGATTTGGGAGAAGTCGATCGGTTGCAACATTTGCTGCTTGATCATGAGGTCCATAAAGTAGTCGCTAGGGAAGATGAGATCGTAACCTCCCGAACCGAGATTGAGCTTTGCGTACATCGATTCGTTGGAGTCGTAGGTGTCGATAATGACGTTGCAGTTGTTTTCGATTTTAAATCTTTCCACCAATTCCGGCTTGATGTAGTCGCTCCAAATGAAAACATGGAGTTCCGGCTTGTCAGAGCGTTGACACGAGGTTATCAATAGAAGAGAGAAAAGGGCTAAGCAACGGAAAAATTGTTTCATGGTTCCTCTTCGTTGGAGAGAATTTGTGTGAAGTAGATGACAATGAAAGTTAGAAACAAGATCACCACCGAGAGCGCGTTGATAACGGGGGTCGCACCGAATTTGATCATGCTATAGATGTAGATCGGTAAAGTGGAGACTCCTTGTCCGGCAACGAAGTAGGTGATCACGAAGTCATCGATAGACAGGGTGAAAGCGAGAAGGGCGCTTGCGGTTAATCCCGGAGTCAGTAGTGGTAGAAGGATTTTACGAGTCACGGTCCATTGGTTGGCGCCTAGGTCTTGAGCGGCCTCGACGAGGGTGAAGTCGAAGTTTTGCAGCTTGCCAATCATGACCATAGTGACATAACTGACGCAGAATGTGGTGTGAGCGATAAAGACCGAGAAAAGTCCCAAATGCAGGTTGATGGCCACGAAAAATAGCAGTAAACTGATACCCATGAGTATATCCGGGATGAGGAGTGGGGCGTAGATCAATCCGTAGTGGACAGTTTGGAGGCGCGTTTTATAACGATGGAGCGCATATGCTGCTGTGGTTCCCAAAATAGTGGAAACGACAGTCGCGGAGATAGCGACAATGAGGGAGTTGGAAAGCGATTGCCACATTTTGTATTCGTTCCACAATTTGGCGTACCACTTCAACGTAAACCCTTCGGTGATTCCACCAAAACGGGATTCGCTAAAAGAGCTGATCACGAGCACGACGATAGGGATGTAGAGAAAGAGGAGCACTAACATCGTCATCCAAAATGCAAAGGGAGAGCGTTTCATTCTTTTGACCTCAACTCTTCAGGTTCAAATTTTTGCTTTGAGCGGTTAAAGATGAAATGACCGACTAGCAACGGCAGCAGAACGACAAGGGCTAAGAGGACTGAGAGGGCGCTAGCTTGGGGGAGGTTTCTGTCGACAAAGACTTTAAGAGCAATTTTATTGCCCAACATATCGCTGTTGACGCCTCCGATAAGATCTGGAATGACGTAGGCTCCCACAGCTGAAATGAACACCATGACGGCGCCTGTGTAGATCCCTTTGGCGATTCCCGGAACAAAAACCTTAAAAAACGCTTGTGAACGTGTGGCTCCAAGGTCCATAGCGGCTTCCATGAGTTGGTAGTTGAATTTGGAAGCAGCAGCGTAGATGGGAAAGACGGCAAAAGGGAGGTAAGTGTAGACCATAACCAAAAGGACAGCGGCGATGTTGTAAAGCAGTGTGGTACCGGGGTCGACTAGATGGAGGAACACTAACGTCTTTTTGATAAATCCTTCGGGGTGAAGCAAGATTTTCCAAGCAAAAATGCGGATGAGAAAGCTGCTCCAGAAGGGGAGGATGATCAGTAAAACTAGAAGAGAGCGCGCTTTTTTAGAAATCGTTGCCATCTGATAACCGACAGGGAGAGCAAGAGCGAGGCAGATAGCAGAGGTCGCTAACCCTAAAAAAAGTGTACGGACAATGAGAACAGCGTAATAGGAGTTCCACAAGCTTTTAATGGCTTCAAAAGACCATCCGGATTCGATTCCGCCATAAAGGCCCGGCGGTTTGAAGGCGTAGACAAAGATGATGCATGTGGGGATGAGAAAGAAAATGGAAAGCCAAGCGAAAGAGGGGAGTGTCAGCCACCACTCGTTTTTGATGCGATTACTTTTCATCACGCGCCTCAACATCTTGGCGTCTTCCAAGCATGAAGCCATCGTTGGCGTGCCAACCGATCCAGACAGTATCTTCCCACTTGATGGGGGATTCGTCTAGCAAGAAATGGTGGTGCTGTTGAGTGACGGAGATCATTTTACCGGCGACTTTAACGCCGAAGTGGGTGTGGTCGCCTTTGTAGACGACATCTTCTACGACGCCTTGAAATACATTCATCAATGCTTTTTGAGGGGGACGTTCGCTGGAGATGTAAATTTTTTCCGGACGTACAGTGAGGCGGACAAGTTCGCCATCGGTGAGTTGTTTGTCTTTGAAGCAGGTGATAGCAGGGAAGTCGTCAACAGTTAATTGGATATATTCCGGATAGTTTGTGGTTTTGATGGTACCATCGAAGTAGTTGGTGTCACCGATGAAGTCGGCGACAAAGGTGCTGGTGGGTGTTTCGTAGATTTCGGGAGGGGTGCCGATTTGCTCTAAGTGCCCCTGATTGAAGACTGCAATACGATCGCTGACAGCCATAGCTTCGGTTTGATCGTGTGTGACAAAGATAAAAGTGATGCCCACCTCGTCGTGAATGCGGTCGAGGTCTAGCAGCATCTTTTGACGTAGTTTGAGGTCTAAAGCGGCAAGAGGTTCGTCTAACAACAAAATTTGAGGATGATTGACCAAAGCGCGGGCGATAGCGACACGTTGCTTTTGGCCTCCGCTAATTTGATCCGGCATTTTGTCGGCGTGCTCTTCCATCTGAATTAAAGCCAGCATCCGTTTTACTTCGCGGCGGATCTCCGCTTCCGGTTTTTTGGCGATTCGTAAGCCAAAGGCGATATTTTCGCGGATGGACAAGTGGGGGAAGAGAGCGTAATTTTGAAAAACAGTGTTGATGGGGCGTTTGTTTGGAGGGAGGTTTGTGATGTCTTGTCCGTTTAGGAGGATTCTTCCCTTTTCCGGTTGTTCGAAACCGGCAAGAATTCTAAGCAGCGTGGTCTTTCCGCAGCCGCTCGGTCCTAGCAGGGAAAAAAACTCCCCCTTTTTTATCGAAAACGAGACATTTTTCAGGACGTTGCGTCCATTAAATTCTTTAGAAATATGCTCGAATACGATCCCATCATCCATCAAAAAGTCTCCGAATTTGCATGATTCATGTGCGGTAATGATAGAACAAAATCACAATTT
>CAMFKA010000150.1 GCA_945957185.1 uncultured Chlamydiaceae bacterium
GATGACACTAGCGTCGCGCAACTAGATGTGGTCTATGATTATCTTCCTTTCCGGAAAGAAATAAAAATCGTAGAGAACGAACGAGCTTGCTACGATAGATTATTTCAAATCACAAAAAGCTTGTCTGAAAAAAATAACCTCCTTGTTTCCGTTATCCTCAATCAAGCGCTGATTAAACAGAATCCCGATAATCCCGGATATATTTTTGAACTGGGTCGCACCTACTACAAGATGCAATCGTGGAGTAAAGCCGCCGATACCTTGCGTCAAGCTTTGGCGTTAGATCCTCAAAATGTCGATGTCAAATTGATTTTGGCTTACGTTTTACTCGCTCAATATACTTCCAAAGACGATTTACATGAGAGCAGAAGATACTTTTTAGAAGTGGTACAGGCAATGCCTTCTTACGAGGATGCTCAGACGGGATTAAGACGTGTGGAAATTCTTTTGGGTCTTCAACCAAAACCCATCGCTGGGCCGGTACCACCTAAAGAAGAAGAGGGAACTGAACCTGTCTGGTACTACACAGATGAAAAAGTCACCGAATTTATGCTCTACGCTTCGCTTGAGCATAAAGACACGGAAAAGCCTCAGTATTATTACGAATCGGGAAGGTATTACGCAAAAATAGAGGCTTGGGATCAAGCCATCAACGCTTTTAATAAGGCATTAGAGCTTCAACCCGATAACCTGGATGTGAAGGTTCAACTCGGTTATGCTCATCTATTCCGCTACACGACACAGGCGCAGCTTGTCGAAAGTCGTCACCTCTTTCAGCAAGTTTTAGAAGCTGTTCCCGGGTATGTCGATGCGCGTACGGGACTTGCAAGAGTGGACGCACTACTAAAAGGCGAAACTCCAAAAAAAGTGATCGAGAGTCCTTTAGAAAAGAAAAAAGAGTCTCAAGAAGATTTTTGTAGAGCAATATTAGTGGAAACGGCTCAGCAACTGACGGAACAAAAAAATTATTGGGGAGCAATTTTACTGTATCAAGAATTGATAAAATTGTACCCCAACAATGCCGAATACTACTATCAGCTGGGAAGACTCTACGCTTCTGCACAATCGTGGGAAAATGCGATTGATGCTTTCAATCACTCGTTAAAACTCCAACCTGATAATGCCGATGCTCGATTAGGCGCTGCTTACGGTTACCTTTTGCGTTACACGTCTCGCTGCGATTTATATGATAGCGAATCGCTTTTTGAAGATATTTTAGGTGGATTCCCTTACTATCAAGATGCACAAGAGGGTCTAAGGAGAGTGAAAAATCTCCTACGTCTCCTTCCTCAACATGGGGTTGAACCCCCTCAACCTGAAGAAAAGCCAAAGCCCGATCCGGAACAAGAAGAAATCGAAAAAAAAAAAGCTCTCTTAATTGAGTGGCAAAGACAAGCAGAAAAGATTGCAAAGCATCTTTCCGACCTCAAAGACTACGATGGAGCGGCTCAATTATATCTCGATCTCATCGACGCTTTCCCCGATATCAGCGACTATTATTTTGAATTGGGAGTTCAATATGCCCGTATGGAGCGGCGTTGCGAGGCTATCACAGCTTTTCGCAAAGCACTGGAACTGAAACCAACACATTCCGATGCGTTGGTGGCGCTTGGCAACCAGTATCTATTCTTTAATTGCTATGGTTTCAGTTACGAATTATTTAATAGAGCAGTTGCAGCTGCCCCTAAAGACCCCAATACATGGCTCGGTCTTGCACGCACTGAAGCGCTACTAGACCTGAACTGCTCTGCAGAAACACACTTCCAGCAGGCAGCAGAGCTGGAACCGGAAAATACAGATTTTTTAAAGCCTTATGCCTCATTTTTACTTTCGCAAAAACGATTTATCGAAAGCGAAACCTTTTATCAAGGTATTGTCAGCCTAGAAAATAATGAAGACCCCTACCGCTCTACACTCTTTTACATTGGAGGATACACCAACCCTTCGTTTTACGCGAAAGGGGGAGGTGTTGTAGAGATGGAAAAAGACTTGTTCAACAAAAGGTGGACGACATCCCTAACAACGACCATCATGGAGGGGGGCGTCATTTACCCTTTTCATGACCGTTTCCGCATGATTGTGCGAGGGCGTTGGACGGACGTAAAACAGAGGAACCTTATTTCCAAAACGACAGTTTTGGATACTAAAGTTGGTGGGGGAGGTGTCAAAGGGGAGTGGGTGATAGATCCGTATTGGAGCGTTTCCGGAGACCTCTTTATCGAATGGGCCGACAACAATAACAGATCTGCGCAACTCAAAACACATTGTGGAACAAAATTTGAGCCTTCTTTACTGTTTCGGTACAACAAGGGTCAAGATACGATCTTTTTTGGAGAAGTGACAGATGCGTGGATTTTTAAAAATTTCGATAAACATACAGCCTCTGTATTCACTCGTGAAGCTGCCATCGCAGGATATCAACGCGATTTTAACGATCAATTATACGCAGGGGCAGATGTAGCGTGGCTTTGGTATCAAGATCCAATCCACAATCAGGAGCAAGATATCAACGTGTGGGCCCAGGCCGGACTCCCATATTTTGAGGAGAATCTCTCGGTCAAGTATCACTCGGAATACAGGCAATACCGCAAAGAAACGACCGGATATTACTCCTTTCAATACCAATGGACCCATTGGCTGAAGTTTCGTTGGTTCAAAAACTGGGATTGCGGAGCACGCTGCGAGCTTCTTTACTGGCACGGATGGAGAACAACGCGAGGTAAAAATCCGCAACAACAGATCACTACAACAGCTTTGGCAGCAGCTGCTCCGGTAGTTACGGTAGAAAATCAGATAGACAACATCTTCCTTACGTTGGGATACACTCCAACAACGGATTTTGATATTTCCGCATCAGGTACTTATTATCACGATAGCTTCGACTACACTGTATGGGGTGGAAAACTTGCACTGGAATGGAGATTTTAATTTAGGAATTTCTGCTAATGGATATCAGTAGCGTCAGTTTCGATATCGAAACTTTTATGCTCTACTTCATTCTGTATGAAACCGGATTGATCATCTTTTTGATCATCGGTCTCTTCGTGATTAAATTTTACCAATTGTGGAATGAAAAACGTCAAAAAGTGATGCAGCAAGAAATTTCACTTATCATCCTCGAGTCGATGGAAATGCAAGATCCACAACATGCAGATCAACTATTAAAGCCCTATACAGGAACAGAGATGCTGTTGCATCAAGTGGAAGCATTCGACCGCAGATTCTTAGGCGCATTATGGGAAGAGGTCAAGAGTGAAATCGTTCGTAATCACCTGCTTCCCTATGCCAGAAAAAAATATAATAGTTTCTCGTGGATTCGTCGAAATTTTGCCGCTCGCTGTTTTGCCCTAGAGCCCTTTCCTATCGATGAAGCAAAAATTCTTAGATTACTGAACGACAAAATTTTTCTTGTCCGTTCCGCTGCTGCGATTGCAGTTGTGAAATTGGGGATCGAATCCGGAATAGTAAAAATTATTGACTATATGGCACAAACGAGAGGGTATAGCCGCTTTTACTTTCAAGATCTGCTCACCAATCAAAGTTCGTTCTATGTGTTTGCAGTTTTAGAAGAGCTTGCTACAGAGAATAAAGATCCCGATGTTCAGGTGGCGTGTCTCGATGTTCTTGCTGGTAAGTCATTGGTTATCAATCGTCCATTTTTAAAAGAAGATCTGGAGTCAGAACATGAGAATGTTCGCTTAGCGGCAGTAAAAGTATATGCAAATAATCTACAGAAAGAATCGATAAGTGTGTTATCTAAACTTGTAGATGACCCCAATAGCCAAATCCGAGCAGAAGCACTCGAGGGACTTAGTCATTTTTTAAGTGAAGAGACTTTGAAAATTTTGGAAAATGCTCTTTCAGATCCCGCGTGGATCGTGCGTTTAAAAGCGGCGTTTTCATTAAAAAAAATGGGAAAAATCGGCATTACAATCCTGAAACAACAATTGCCAGAGTTGAATAAAAGAGCTTATGATACAGCGATTTATGCTTTACAATTCGATTGGTAAACTATCGTGACGATTCATTCCGGCACTGTTATTTTCTGGTTAGATCTCTTTTTCTTTACCTATTTCGGTATCATCAATGTCATGTACACTATCCTCCTTGTGTTGGGCGCATATTCCGTTTTTGGACGTACGCGTCAACTTAAAGGAGAGGATTTTAATCACCTACTACAATCGAATACGCTGCCTGAAATTACCTTTCTCGTGCCGGCCTACAACGAAGCTATCGACATCGTCCCTACCGTGGAAAGCTTGCTCAACCTCTCCTACCGGTATAAGCAAGTCATTGTGATCAATGACGGGTCGTCGGATAACACTTTACAAGTCCTTATTGACAAATTCGAATTGGTGCCGATTCCTATATTTTTTGAACCTGTTCTTAAAACTAAACCGGTACGCCAGCTCTACCGCAGCATCAGTCGACCGGAATTGATCGTCATCGATAAAGAGAACGGCAAAAGAGATGATGCCCTCAATTTAGGATTGAATGCCTGTTATAACCGGTATTGTGTTGTGGTGGACGCTGACACCTTTGTTGACAACGAAAGCTTCGAGGCTCTCATTCACCCGATGCTGACTTCTCCTAAAATGGTCGCATTGGGAGCCAGCATCCGCATCCGCAACGGCTGCATCCTCAACTATAATAAAATTTCCACTAGCATGTTCCCTTTAGATTACTTCTCCGCTATGCAGTCGTTAGAATATCTGAGAGGGTTTCTGATGCGACAAGGCTGGAACTATCTAGGAGGTAATTTCTGTCTTTCAGGAGCATTTGCCCTGTTTCAAACAGAGTTGTTAAAGAAGATCGGTGGTTTTTCTCCCACCTTTGCTAACGATTTGGAAATCACCATTCGGCTCCATCGCGTGCTGTTGGAGACGAATACTCCCTATCAGATTGAATACTTACCCGATCCAGCCGGTTGGACCGATGTCCCGAATGACTATAAAACACTAGCAGGGCAGAGATGTCTATGGCAACACGCCTCCATGGACGCGGTATGGTACAATCGCAGCGTCTTATTCAATCCCAAATGCGGAATGTTTGGGATGATAGGCTTCCCATTTTTGGTCTTTGCCGAAATTGTAGAAGCGGTTATTGAATTTTTGGGTTACCTTTATATCATTTTTGGATGGTGGTTTCAATTGATTGATATGTGGAAGATTTTTTTGCTTCTTTTCATCATTTTAGGACTGACCTTTGTCAACACGATGTTCGCGCTTATTATCGAAGAATTGAGTTTTAAAAAATATCCATCCCTTAGAAGCATGTCACCTGTCTCTTATACACATCTGACGCTGCCGACGACTAGTCGAGGGGAGAGGTGGG
>CAMFKA010000151.1 GCA_945957185.1 uncultured Chlamydiaceae bacterium
CAAAATACCTATCCGAGGCCTGCAAGGCCGGCATAAAAAATGGGTAATGATAAGGATATGGGGGTAGCCAGGCCGTCCCCGGCCTGGGTATCTCAGTGAATTTACACATATGCGAGGCTTAAAATTCAATACCAGGCCGGGGACGGCCTGGCTACCCTCACATCTGGTGTAGACTTCAATAATCGAACATTGATTCGAAAAATTTGGGCAAGGGCAGGGGCAAGGGCACGGGCAGGGGTGAAGTTACTACCCATCATCTGGGTTAAACTGTTTTGTGGCGCGCCTGACGACAGATTGATTTAGCTTGATCGTAAGTGATCTTCTCTTCCGCTTTATCAAATGGCAGCCAACAGTACGCTTCGATCTCTTCTGGTTGCAGAGTGATCTCCCCCTCTTCCACTTCCGCAACAAAATAGACGACAGTTTTGTCAATCCACTTTCCATGAGCGCGAAAACGATAATTTTCTGTAAGAGGGTCCTTGCATAATGGACGTTTGACGCTTAATCCCGTCTCTTCACGCAGCTCTCGTAAGGCTGTATGGTAAGGCTCTTCCCCTTCATCGGCGTGCCCTTTGGGGAATCCCCAAAATGCACTATTTTTATGTTTGATGAGTAGAGCGTTCCACTCCCCTTCGATTTTTTTCAAAGGGACGATTCCAAAGGAGTAGTCTTTTTTCATGGAGTGTATCGACCTAACACTACGGTAGCGTTGTGCCCACCAAATCCAAAAGAATTTGAGATAGCGATATCGATTTTTGCATTCGTTGCTACGCTAGGGCATTGGAATGCCAAATCAGCTTCAGGGTTTTCAAGATTGAGGGTACCGTGGATTTTTTGTCTACGCAGCGCTTGCACTGTAACGATTGCTTCGACACCTCCCGCCGCACCTAAACAGTGACCGAGCATCGATTTTGTTCCGTTCATCAAGATCTTTTCAGGGTGAGCAAACACTTTTTTCAAAGCGTTGACTTCTGCCATATCTCCCGCGGGTGTAGAAGTCGCATGCGCGTTGATATAATTCACTCGTCCCGCATCAATACCTGCATCTTGGAGAGCATTTTTAACGCAAATGGCAACGCCTTCTCCATCGGGACGCGGCTCGGTAATATGGTGAGCATCGCACGACAACCCTCCACCTAAATATTCGGCGTAGATCGTAGCTCCACGTTTTAAAGCGTGTTCTAGAGACTCCAAAATCAAAACGCCGGCGCCTTCTCCCATGACAAAGCCATCTCTCTGTGTATCCCAGGGGCGGGAGGCTTTTTGGGGAGCGTCATTCCTAGTCGAAAGGGCCTTGCAAGCGCAAAATCCTGCGAGACCGATGGGGTTGACGGCAGCTTCGACGCCGCCACAAATCATTAAATCGGCCTCACCGTTGCGGATATGCTGTGCGGCTGCGATGATAGAGTTATTTCCTGTCGCACAAGCTGTGGAGATGGAGTAATTGGGACCCATAAATCCTGTTTCCATCGCTAGTAGACCGCTAGCCATATTGGTGATGATATAAGGAATAAAAAACGGGGAAACGCGACGGTGACCTTTTTCGATCAACTGTTTGACGTTATCGAGAAAGAATTGCATGCCACCCATTCCGGAGCCCACAACAATACCACAACGTGTTTTATCTAAGGAATCGAGGTTATTAGGGTCTAAACCGGCGTGCTCCAGCGCTTTTTTACCACCGACGACAGCGAATTTAAGAAAGGGGTCAACGCGGCGGGATAGCTTTTTGTCCAGGTATTCATCGCACTCGAAATCGGGAACTGCTGCTGCAAATTGTGTGGCGTAGTCGTCAACGGCAAAAGTGTCGATAGTGCGTACAGAGCTTTCTCCATTAAGTAAGCGGTCATAAAAATTTTCGACATCATTCCCAAGGCTTGAGACGATCCCCATTCCTGTTACAACAATTCTTCTTTTCATTTTTGGTTATCAATCCTTATTTAGGTAAGGCCACATTAATATTTACGTCTACGATTTTACCTTTTCTCCACAACTCTTCCAACGCGTAGTGTTCGCGGGTTTCGGGAATCATTAGATGAACGACGACATCGGCGAAATCGAGGACAATCCAGTCCGGCGAGGAGGCGTCCATGTTGAAAAGGTGTTGGCCTTTATCAGCCATGACATCAATCAGTTCTTTTGCAAGGGCTTTTGTGTGTCTTTCGACATTTCCCTCGGCGATGACATAAGCATCTGCCATAGAGGAAAAATCACTCACATCCAATACGAGAATGTTGAAGCCCTTTTTATCGTATAAAGTTTGAGCAATCAGCTCTAACATTTGCAAACTTTTTTTATTCATATTTCGAAGGTAAGTATAGTTGATGGGCATGAATGTAGTCTACCACATTTTTTGGCATCAAATGACAGCAATACAGTCGTTTTTCAAGCCGTTCACGCAGTTCTGTGGAACTCACTTCCAAAACACGATACCCCTTTTCGGAAGCTTCCTTTGAACTGCGTGGTCCTGACAGAATCGTCGCCAGGCGACGAATTTCATCGGGGTCTTTCCAATGAGGAAATTCTTGAAAAGTATCTCCCCCTAAAATTAGAAAAATGTGTTGATAATGTTCGGAGAGTTTTTTAAGGGTGTCGACAGTATAGGAAGGTCCATCCCGTTCAAGCTCCCAGGGAAGTATCTCAAATTGAGGAAGGCCTTCTAGTGCAAGCTTC
This sequence comes from uncultured Chlamydiaceae bacterium, assembly GCA_945957185.1. Lineage (GTDB taxonomy): Bacteria > Chlamydiota > Chlamydiia > Chlamydiales > Parachlamydiaceae > CAMFKA01. Next base: position 2,674 of record CAMFKA010000151.1, read on the forward strand.
AACATCTCGAGGCGATGATGCGCCGGTGTTGTAAAAGCTTTTTTGAATGGGTTTTGCCCGGCAGGACAAAACAAAATTTTATCTAGCTTTTCCCGTTCAAATATTTCGATTGCTAAGTTGATATGCCCAAAATGGATGGGATCGAAAGAACCGCCAAATAACCCGACTTTTAAATCGCTTTTTTTCACCACGCGGTCGGTCCTTTAGGTAATAAAGAGAAGTTCGCGGTATTTCGGAAGAGGCCACTTTTCGTCATTGGTCAACTTCTCCAAAGAGTCCACCACTTCTCTTGCTTTTTCCTGAAGTTCTCCCCCTTTCGACGATAGCGTTTTCGCTTTCTTATCTAAAGGCAGTTTTTTGATATCTTGCAGGAATTGCACCATCTCTTTTTGAGTTGTTATCGCATCGTCGATGAGCTCAGAAAGAGTTTTTAGTTCCTCTGTTTGAACTTTTGACAACTTGCCAGTAACTTGCTTCAGATGGTGAAGTGCCTGTGCGCGGGTTGATTGCTCTTGAATAGCTACGGGAATGATCTGCGTTTGTAGGATGTCGAGTGCGCAGCGGAATTCGATCAAGACTCTTTCAGAATAACCCTCTAGAGTAATTTCGTAACGACTTTCGAGTTCGGCTTTGGTGAGGACCCCCTCGTAAACTTTAACAGTAGAAGGTTTTTTCCACTCTCCAAACGAATCAACCGATTTAGGCATCATTGGCAGCTTTCTTTTTGCAGCCTCTTTTTCCCACTCTTTGCTGTAGTTGTCTCCGTTGAACCGGATGGGTTTTGAAGAGATAAGAGATTTCTGTACTACACTCAATGCGGCAGGAAGAAGCTTTTCCCCTTTTTTCAAACGCGCTTCGATCTGGTCTAGCAGTTCATTGAGAGACTCTGCTGTAATACAGTTCAAGACTGTGATCGCTGTCGCAGGGTTTGCTGACGAACCGACGGCACGAAATTCGAACTTATTGCCTGTGAAGGCAAAGGGAGAGGTGCGATTGCGGTCTGTGCTATCTTTCGGAAGAGGAGGAAGAATCCTTAAGCCAAGATCGTGCGTCCCTTTGTGCTTTTGCAATTTAGGTGTTTTCCCCTTTTCGATTTCATTGAGGAACTCTTCTAACTCTTCGCCAAGGTAGATGGAAATGATTGCAGGGGGAGCTTCATGGCCGCCAAGGCGGTGATCGTTGGATGCTGTCGCTATGGAGGCTCTAAGCAAGCCTGAGTGGCGATGGATCGCTTGTAATATCGCTGTCAAAAGGACCAGGAAGTGGAGATCCCCTTCGGTGACATCGGAAGGGCTGAGTAGATTTTTGCCGCCATCCGTCGAGAGCGACCAATTGCAATGTTTACCCGATCCGTTAATAGGGGCGAATGGCTTTTCGTGTAGGAGGCAAACCAGACCGTGCTCCAACGCCGTTTTTGTCATCAAATCCATCAGAAGAATATTGTGGTCGACAGCGATAGAGGAGCGTTCGAACGTTGGCGCTACCTCAAATTGGGAGGGAGCGACTTCGTTATGGCGAGTCTTGACCGGTATTCCTACTTCGAAGGCTGCTTCCTCGAAGTCACGCATGTAATCCAGTACTCGGTCTTTAAGGCTTCCAAGGTAGTGGTCTTGAAGTTCTTGCCCTTTGGATGAGCTGGAACCGTAAAGAGTGCGCCCCGTTTGAATGATATCGGGTCTAAGGTTGCACAACAACTGGTTAAGTAGAAAATATTCCTGCTCGCAACCAAGGGTAGAATACACTTGTTTAGCATTAATGCCTGTGAGTTTAAGCAGGCGCATGCAAGCATCGTTGATTTTTTTATCGGAGCGAAGAAGCGGAATTTTTGCATCGAGAACATCGCCTGTCCAAGAGTAGTAGACAGTAGGAATGCAGAGGGTGTTTCCGTCGTTGCGCTTCCAAATGAACATGGGCGACGAAGGATCCCATCCTGTATAGCCGCGAGCTTCGTAAGTGCTGCGGAGTCCTCCGGAAGGGAACGACGAGGCGTCAGGTTCACCCATCAGCAGTTCTTTACCGGTAAATCGCTCGATAGGGACTCCGGTAGGGCCAGGCTCGATAAAGGCGTCGTGCTTTTCCGCGCTAACGCCAGTCAGGGGATGAAACCAATGAGTATAATGGGTAGCTCCTTTGGCGATCGCCCAATCTTTGACAGCAACTGCGATAGCGTCGGCGTATTCCGGTTTAATTTTTCCCAATCCATCAATTGCTTCGGAAAGGTTTTCGAAGACATCACCGGGGAGAATCTGTTCGATCACTTTTTTAGAGAACACCAATGATCCAAAGATCTCGGTAGGGTTTGCTGTGACGCTAACCGTTTCCCGCTCTTTTGTAGACTCCAAAATCGCCAAAAATCGTGGATTCATCCCATGACCTCCAAAAATTTATGAATCACTTTCGGTATAGTAGGCCGGAAGGCGAAAATCGCCTTCCTTTCTATGCCGATTTAGTAATGCCCGTTTTCATCTTCATCGTGGTCGTCTAGGTCGCTGGAAGCTACTTTTCCTTCGTCTTCGTCATCATCATAATCGTCATCGTCGTCTTTGTCTGCATCGCTTTTTGCATTATCTTTACTGTCTTTTGTTGCCGCAGGTTTTGCGTCTTTATCGTTGACAGCGACTTTTGCAGGAGTCTCTGCAGGGGAC
>CAMFKA010000152.1 GCA_945957185.1 uncultured Chlamydiaceae bacterium
TCACAAGGAGGGCAGCACTCGTTGGCGCTGAGTACTCCGCACAGAGCGGTCGCTAATAAAAGTGTGTGTTTCATAGAGATTCCTTAGGGTAAATCAGAAAACCGTTCCTGTTCTGGTAAAGTTGAAATAGATTTTTTGGTCATCTGACGAGACGATTAAATTAAACGATTGTCCGTAGAAGGGGTTGACGCCAACTTTTGTTGTGGCGACGACCATGCATTGCGTGACCATGGAATGAATGATGCTATCCAATTCCAGATTGATGAGTGTTGTGGGAGTAAACCACGTCACGATGAGTCCATTGTCGACAGAGATGTAATTCGAGATGTCGTTGAAAATACCATCGGCAGTTTGCATGCATAAAAAAGAGGCTGAGCAGGTTCCCACTTTTTCATCGTTGATGTTGTACAGAGGCGCTCTTCCTGCAAGGTATGTGGAACTAATCGTGGAACTGCCCCCGGATACGTTCGATGTGGGGATTTCTATGAAGCTGTCCGCGAAGTCTGAAATGTTCAGATAATACAATTGATTGTTAAACTGAATCGGCTTCGAATCTTTACCATACAGTGTTTGCGTCGCTGCTGCGCAAAAAAAGCAAATCATCAAAAATGCTGCTTTTAGTGTGTTGCAAGTGAAAAAATTACTCTTTTTTTTCGACATATGTTCTCCCGATGAAAGCCGATCATGTACTTTTTTTGAACTTAGTGTCAAGTTGACAAATTTTTATTCTGACCTTGGTTCGTTTTTTTTGTTCCCGCTACTTTTAACTTGAAAAACTATAGCTCTAAGAGCTATAGTTTAGGTATAGGAAAAAGCGAGAGTTGCGTGCGAATTTTTAAAACTAAAGGTTTTCACCGCTGGACAAAAGAAATTAAACTCTCAGATTACAAGTTAAAGGAAGCGGTTACCGAGATTGGCAGTGGCTTATATGATGCTAACTTAGGGGGAGGCATTTTTAAGAAACGAATATCGTTGGGGAGCAGAGGGAAAAGCTCTGGCGCGCGAACTATTCTAGCTTTTGGAGTGGACAAGAATGTGTTTTTTATTTATGGATTCGAAAAAAATGTTCGCTCAAACATTTCTGAGCACGAAGAGATGGCTCTTAAAAAATTAGCTAAATTATATTTTAGCTTTAGCGATAGGAAACTTGCGCAAGCTGTATATTTAGGCGAATTAATTGAGGTAAATTAATATGAAAAAATCAATTTTAGAAACGGTTCACGAATCCGTAGAAGGCTTATACGATGCGGGACTTGTCGACGCAATGACCATGCACGAATTTGATGCTACATGTCTTACACCAATTGAAAATTTATCACCTCGAAAAATAAAATCCATCCGTCTAAAAGAAAAGGTGAGCCAAGGTGTATTTGCATTATATTTAAATATAAGCGTTTCAACAGTTCAACAGTGGGAACGTGGCCTAAAACATCCACGAGGCATCGCGCTTAAAATGCTAAATCTTGTATCAAAAAAAGGCCTTCACGCAATAGCGTAATTGAAAAAAAGGAGGTCAAACTTGATAGTCTGACTCCTTTTCGACTCTTGATTTTTATGCATCTCTATCTTAAAATGCCTTCTTAACCAACGGGACGTTTGCTGTATGATAGATGATTTGAATCCAAATGACTCACAAAATTCTAAGTTGCTCATTACTTTTCCTGAAAGTAAGGAAGATCATAGGCTGCAATTAGTGGGAATTAATGACTCGATCTTTGCCATCATTCATTCTCCTCTAGAATCACAGGGGCCTATCCAGCTGCTCTGTGAAGATTGGAGCCTTGTCCTCCTCGCTCCGGTCAAAAGTAAGTCCGATATCCTCATTTCCGCTATCAACGTCATCTGTCTAAGCGAAATCACTTCGGAAGAGGGGAGTGTTGATGTCCAAGCTTCAAACCGATTGGTAAAATTTGTAAACTTCTCAAAACCTTCCGAAAAGGTAACTGAAAAAGGAGAGCGGGGGCAATTTATATTTGCAGACGACCCGGCAATACTTTTAAATTGTTACCGCTCTTTTAGCGGAATTGTAGGCGATGTAAGGAATAAAAGCCCCGAATCCATTTCCAATGCCCAACAACGGTTCATCGGTGTTCTGTGTGCTTTAGCTGATAAAATGAATGGAAATTCAGAACATTTAGATTTTCAACGTGTTCTTGATATTTGGAAAATCGCACCTAAATTTTAATAGAACAATTTATGGATACGCTTTCAACAAAATTACAGTCGTTAGGTATTGGCAAGATCAAGCGTCATATCTTCTTATGTGCAGATCCCACAAAACCTAAATGTTGCAATAAAGAGAAGGGGATTGAGTCTTGGGAGTACCTCAAGACGAGGCTCAAGGAGCTAGGACTTAGCGAGCAAGGGGGAATTTATCGAAGCAAAGTCAATTGCCTTCGTGTTTGCACTCAAGGTCCTATCGCTGTGGTTTATCCGGAAGGGATGTGGTACCATTCTTGCTCGCCACAGGTGCTTGAACAAATTATTCAACAGCATCTGATTGCCGGGAAACCTGTTGAACAATTTTTATTACATGATGGATTGCAATAATGCCGTTTACGATAGGTGGGGAGTGGATCCCAAGTAAATTAACAGCTAATCAATCGTCAAAGTCTGTAAAAGTCCGTTTGGTCAAAAGGGGCAAAGCTCTACTTACAGTCGTGTTGAATTTGCAAATGGATTCTAATGAGCTTAAAGATCTAGCTTCGATTTTAAAGAAGAAATTAGGGTGTGGTGGGTCAGTCAAAGAAGACAGCATCGAAATGCAAGGTGACAAAGTCGATGATGTTAAAAATTATCTTCAAGCCATTGGAATACGCTCTCAATAAAACAATGACAAGGTCTAATTTATATCGAAAATAATTGCTGCTGAGCCCTCCGGGCGACCCCTTATGTAGCCTACGGTGACGAGCTCGCGAGGAACCGTAGGAAATGAATCAAATGGTTTAGAGCCCGCAGGGCGACTGAAAATCGAATCAGTCGCCCTGCGGGCTCTATCTTATTATCGTAAACACCTACGGTTCCTCGCAAGCTCGTCACCGTAGGCTACATAAGGGGCCGCCCAGAGGGCTCAGCAGCAAAAATGTAAGCTGCTTCCTCGCTTGCGCCAGCGAGTTTACTTACAAACGAGGCTGTTCAGATCTGGTTTTAAACAATTGCTCAACCGCTTCTATTCCTTCGGGTGAGATGTTTGTACAGCCGAATAATTTAACCTTTTTCAACTGACAGCTTTCTAAACTGCTCACTTCTTCTATTGAAGGGATCAGTGCATCTGTCAGACTATAATTGTAGCCTAAATTGAGACGAGTCAAACTGTTGTTGCTCTTAAGCGCATCAAAAATATGACGAACCCCTTGATCTGTGAGTTGTTCGGGATCTTCTTCCGGTTTGGTCATCCCCATGCCGTGGAGTCCTAACGAGTTGATTGTGGTGTGATCGCGCAAAAAATTTGCGATTAATTTCGCGCTTCCTTCATCACCACATTTGTTACTGTTAAGAGCGAGGTGCTCCAAAGTGCTTAGCTGAGATAATGACTGTAATATAAACGGTAGCCCCTCTGTGGTGATGTCGCAATTAATTAAGTCAAGCTTCCGGAGTGTTGGGTGCGATGCCAACGCGGAAGTGATTTTAAGGGTTGCTGCACCGTCTATTAGATTTCCCTCAAAACTTAAGGCTTCTAATGAGGTGTTTTTCTGTAGCGCGGGAGCCAATATTCCAATTTCCGATTCAGTTATTACGCTGAGGCATATCTCTAACACTCTTAGAGAAGTGTTTGCCGTGAGCTCATTTCCGATGGCAGACAAAGTTAAGGGAAGTTCTTCGAGCCATACTCCTCTTAAATGTCCTTCTGCTACTTGAAGGTTTTGTAATAGATTTGTGCTAATTGCTGACATGAAGCCTCTGAATAATTGTTTTGCGAAATTATTATAGTGCTTTCAGTCAAAAGTAGCAAAATGAATTTCTTGTCAAAACTTGGTTTTTGTGTTAAGGTTTTCGCAAAAAATGATGACAAAGGTTTGAGTGTGTCAGTTTTTCAATTCATTACAAGGAGCTATTTAATGGTCGCTACAACATCGCTATTACCGATTTCAATTCCACAACCGGTCGACAATTCTTATGTCGTTTGTGGTCAGGTTGATGCACAAGTCGAAGTGCCTAAAACTCGATTGGCTCCTGGTTCCCTTATCGTTGCCCCAAATTCTCAGCCATATAATTCTTGGGGCAGAGATGCAATTCGGGCTTCATATGATCAATTGCAAAAAATTGCAGCGTGTTGGAAGACAGCGGGTACTAGTGAAGGGTATACCACTGATCAGTTTATGGTTTATGGCAGACAGCATTATAGTGGTTCCTTGGCCGAATCATTTAAGTGGGAGATCGTCCCTTACTACAAATCTGCGCTTGGAAAATTGGGAAGATTTATACAACAAATTATGACCCTGGTAAGGATTGTCTTTGGCGGAACGGTAGCGTCCGAAAGTTCTCTACAGCGTACACAAAGTTTTTACCAAGCAAATCTTCCAAAGAATTTAGTAGGATCAGAGATTTCTAAAACGGTACAAGGGGTTTTTAAGGATGAAATCGGAAACGATCCATTTTGTAATCCTGATCGAATTGCAAAGCAGCGGGTTTTAGAAGGGGAAAGAGTGAATGTGTTGTATAATTATGCACCGATCGGTTTTGGTGGCGAAAGGCTTCACTTCCTTATCACTCCAAAAGCACATAAAGAAGGCTTTACCGAGCTATCTCTTGAGGAGTATGAAGAAGCGGTAACACTCTCCAAGCTGCTTATGGATTTTTATGAATCAAGTCGAAAAGTTCACGATGTGCATCTTTTTCATAAAACAGGTGTAGATGCCGGTCAGACTGTTCCACATTGGCACATGCACATGATTTTTACGCTTAGTGAGACGCAAGCGTTCATGGGTAAACTTACCGTGCTAAAAAATATGCTTTTTGGGTCTTCTCCAATGAATGAGAAAGCGTTAAGCGATCGCATTGCCAAACTGACCGAAGAGTTAAACACGGTTCAAAGATTTGCAAATTACATTCCGCAAAAAACGGAGTAGACTCCGACTGCATTTTCTTGGTAATCGAGCTTGAAACCCCGTATACGAGTGAATTGAACTTAGGCAGGGGCGCAGGCCAATGCTATCAACTTGAGGAAGAGTTGGCACCTTGGACTAAATTAGGCGTTACAAAAAATAATATGCAGCTAGAGCGCCAAGCGCGACTGATTTTATAGCCCACTGCGACGCAGGAGCT
>CAMFKA010000153.1 GCA_945957185.1 uncultured Chlamydiaceae bacterium
ATTTCAAATAGCTTGGCAACGACTCCATGGCAATCGGCTCTAGAGGAAATAGCCAGTAGAGAAGTTTAAAGAAGTGACTGCTCTCGGAAAAGCTCGAAATATATTGCAAACGAGCCTGTGAGTCTTTCAACAGCTTTGTCGCTGTCTCCGTTGCCATAAATTCCTTCACAACGGAAAGATCGTCTTCTAAAAACACCACCATTCGGTTGCAGTTTTTTTTTAGCCAAGGTCGCAAAGCCGAGTAAGTGTAGCCCATGCCGATGCCGTAAATAAACAGCAGGCGGCATTTGCCCACCTCAAGAGATTGTACCCATTTTTCCGCTTCCAACACAGGGTCGACAGGATCGTGGAGCGGCTCTTTTCCTATCCGTAAATTAGGAGCTCCCGACTCGCTGCGAAAAGGGGTGCAATCCCCTAAAGTCAAATAAGGAAGCATTAACGCTTCTTTAGGCGACTCCACAGCCCACAGTTGAAGGTTACGATCGTACCGTTTTGTCATGATTAATTTATGCTATTTTAGAGAGGCTTCCAATCCTTCTTCCGCGCCATGCGGTTGAATTTTTTCTTTTGAGACATTTCTTTTGTTGGAGGGGATTTTGACGTCTCCTCTCCTGCCGGTTCTTTGACTTTGGCTTTCTTTTCGTCGTGCGTTTTTTTTGCCAGCAGCCATTCACGTTTCTTTAAGGCGGCTTGTTCTAGCTCCGAAGCCTTTTTTACCAACCGCAGCGTCTCTTTGGAGAGGTCGGACTCTTTCAATCCCTCTTTAGCTTGATCGAGAGATCCTTTGTTCAAGTCGCGAAACTCGTCGATCACTTTTTCGATCTGTAGCAGCTCGTTAATCACTTTATCTAGCGGAACATCCGGATTAATAGGTTTTGAATCTACGTTATTCAACACCTCTCGTAACACTCCCAATGTCTTTTCCAAATAAGCGCCAAATTCGTTAGGGGAGATTTTTTCCTGTTTATCCATAACCACCTCGGATGAATTGCCATAACCTCAGAGTACCATTTATCAATTAAAATTTACAAGAAACGGTAATCCCACTAAACTACGAAAAAAAGGATAGACCCATGTCGTTAAAAATCGCTACCGTCGATCAAATTCCAGAGGGAAAAGGGATCTCCGTCACCGCTAATGGACAGCAGATCGCTCTTTTTAATTCCGGTGGACACATCTACGCAGTAGGAGGAACCTGCCCTCACTTAGGAGGTCCTTTAGGAGAAGGCTACCTTGACGACAATCTAGTGACTTGCCCATGGCACGGTTGGCAATTTGATATCAAGTCCGGAAAATGTGAAAACATGCCGGGAGAATGCATTGCCACCTATCCCATTGAAATCGTAGGCAACGACATCTTTTTAAACTCTTAAGTTGCTTATTTCCAACAGTTCACGATAAAACGGCAGCCGATCTATAAAGACATACCCCTTTCGTGCGGCATCGAAATACCCCGTTTTAATCTCACTAGCATTGCATAGGGCGACAAAAGGAGCCTTAAGGTAGTGGTTATACCCCGTCAGCTGTTGAATCGCTTTAGAAGTCAAAGGAACAGCCTTACATTCGATTAACAGCAGTGGATAAAGAGGAAAATCCGGATGGATTCCCTTGCCGTAACAGACCAAATCGGCACGCCTTCTGGGAAAAGAGGATGTTTGCTCGTGAGCGAGGTGGGGAAATTGGTGGAGAGCTCTCTCGATCATGAGAAGCTCGGGAGGATAACCTAACTGTTCCGTCATAAGGCGGATTAGCCCCTGACGGACACGCTCTTCGGGGAGAGCTTCTACCCACTCTCCCCTCACAGAACACAGAAGTTTAGATTTTGGGTTCAATGATTCCGTAGTTTCCATCATTCCTGCGGTAGATCAATTTCAGGTTGCGATCTTCTTCTGAAATAAACAGCATGAAAGGATCGTTAGAGAGGTCCAACTTCATCATCGCTTCGTTGCAAGTCAGGTGTTTCAAGGGTTTGGTTTCGCTGGAAACGATCTGTTTAGGACCGTAGCGGCGAAGGAGTGTCTGCCGGTTTTCGAAGTCGATTTCTTCGTTAATTTCTGTCAGTTCCGAATCAGTAAGAGGGCGGATGACATTGATTTGCATGTCGACCTCTTTAACTGGTTTCAAATGATGGTCTTGGATCCGTTGCTTGTAGCGGACCAGTTGCGTTTGGATTTTATGAGCCGCTTCATCGATAGAAGCGTAGATATCTTCACTAATCGCCGAGCTTTTAATTTTTGTGTTATCGACATCCATGACGATATCGACTTTATGGATAAGTTTTTGCACTTCCATGATCACATGGACAGAAATAATGCGCTGGCTAAAGCGCTCCATCTTGCTGATCTTTTCGATTGCGTAGTCTTTCATCGCCTCTGTCACTTCGACATTGCGACCTGTGATGTTTACGTCGTATCCTTCTTCGAGAAATACCGCGGCTTTTTCTTTTCTGTTCATCATAATCCTCCCATGTAGGCTGTGTCACTCACAACCCTCAAATTAATTCTATCACTCGGCACCAACTTTGTACAATTTTTTTGGTTTGCCTAGCTGACCACAGGCAGCCATGATTTCGTCTCCCTTCGTATTCCTTAGGAGAGTCGTCATCCCGGAGCTCCGCACTTTGTGATAAAAGGCTTGGATTTGCTCCGGATCAGACCGTTGGTAACGGTCGTGAGTCTGCGGATTATAGGGGATTAAATTAATTTTTACTGAGAGATTTTTAAGGTAGTCGACAAGGAGTTCGGCGTGTTCAAGGGAGTCGTTGACCCCCTTCATGAGAACATAAGCAACTAAAATCTCTCTGTGCGTCTTTTGTGTGTACGACTCCATTGATGCGCGCAGACGTTCCAAATTAAATTTTCGATTGATCGGCATCAATTTGTTGCGCAGAGCATCCAGAGGCGCTGACAGGGAAATTGCTAAATTAGGGACATCCCCCGGCTCTTGAGCGTAGCGGTCGATCTCTTCCACTCTGCCGCTTGTGGAGATCGTCAAATGGTTTTTGCCATAGCCGAAGCCGTGGGAATCCATCATCACTCTAGCAGCTTTGAGGACGTTGTCGTAATTGTCGAAAGGCTCCCCCATTCCCATGAAGACGATATTGCGGATAGACTGCTTCAGAACGGTGCGTGCGATGAATAGCTGCGCGACAATCTCTTCCGCTTCAAGGTGCTTTAACAGCCCCATTCTCCCCGTTTCGCAGAACGAGCACCCCATGCGGCACCCCACTTGCGAGGAGACGCAAAGGGTCCCACCGGATTGCATTGGAATGACCACTGATTCCACCTCTAGCCCCTCACCTACGCGGATGAGAAATTTGGACGTTTGACCATCGGTTAGTTCGGAGGTGATTGTGGGAAGAGTGAGATCGATCAAAGTTAAAATTTGAGACAACAGTTCCTGCGCATTACGAAAAGCGGGATGTTCCCTGGGAATACTGCCCGTGCGTAGGTAATGGCTGTAAAAGATTGCCGCGTGGACGCGCCCTTTTCCAAGATTGCCGTACACGTAATCGACGAACTCGGATGATGTAAATGAAAGAAGATGTCTCATAATGAGCTGCAGGGAAAGTAGTGTTGAAAAACGCACCGAAGAGGGGTCGAACCTCTAACCACCCGGTTCGAAGCCGGGTACTCTATCCATTGAGCTATCGGTGCTTTAGGAATGGCATAGTGTAATTCATTTCACAAATTTTTCGCAATCATATATTTTAGATGGCAAATGACAACAGAAGACCCTATTACCACAGAAGGAATCGTCCTTCGCACCATCGACGTGAAAGAGAATGATAGACTCATCATCCTGTTCACAAAAGAGCTCGGCATCGTTAAAGTGTATGCATCGAAAATTAAATCGAAGCAAAACCCCGCAGCAGTCGCCTCCACCCCATTAGTTGCATCGGAATGGATTTTGCAAAAGGCCAGAGAAGACCTCTACTTCCACTCCGAAGTGTCGATTTCAACGCAAAATCTACAGCTCCGCAGCAATATTAATGTTCTTCAGAGCGCCTGTGACCTCCTCAAAGCCATCGAAAAAGGGATCGCGCACGAAGACCCCGCTCCGGAAGTGTACGACCTCTTACAATTATTTCTGGAATGCCTTCCCAATGCCGCCTCCCCTGCTTCCGTAAAAGCCGTCTTTCTCGCCAAGCTTCTTTTTTACCAGGGGTTGATGGGAGAAGACGATTCCCAAGGGCTTCAAGTGCTCGCCGACCTCCGTTCGATCGACGCTTTGATGCAGATCGCGCTGCCGGCAGAGGCGCATGATGAAGTTGTCAATGCGTTTGAAGAGCGATTTTCATCAATGTAACCATTTTACTTGCAGAATTTTGAACGATTCTGCTAGAGTATTCATTTCCGGATTTGATAAGAATCCGAAACCTACAAGCGAACGTGGCGGAATTGGTATACGCGCTACTTTGAGGTGGTAGTGAGAGTTCTCTCGTGGGGGTTCAAGTCCCCCCGTTCGCATACACCCCTTCCCAATATTCATCTAATCTGTTATTCTCGGATTTTTAAAACAAAAGTAAGTGATTATGGACTGTTGCGCCATTTGTACAGCTACCTCCTTCAAAATGAAGCCCCTTTTCGACGCTTTGAGGTTCCGCTTTAAAGCTGAAATGATCCGAGAAGTCATCTCCGCAGAAATCATTCTCGACCAAAAAGTGATCCACACCTTCTTCTTCCCCTACGGCGTTGTCGTCTGCTGGGGCATTGCCATCGATCAAATCACTCCTATCACCGAGATTTTGAAAGAGTTCGAGAACACCCCTATCGAAGAAGTTGAAATTGACGAATTCAGCTACACTTTTGGAGAGAAGCAACTGCGTATCGTCGAAGATGTCATCAGCCTGAATGGCGACAGCACCCTCCTGCAACTTGCGCTTTCCCATGCGATCGCCCAGTCTGTGAAGCTGGGAACCTTTGAAGTGCGCATGCAAAAAGCGTTTGTTTTAGCACAACAACTTCCTGAAGACCTCGCAAAAAAAGGACGCATCGGCCTTTCACGGAAGCAGATTTCACAAAAGATGGGAAGTTTGTTTCTGGAACGGAACTCCGTTAACCTTTACCTCGATATTTTGGACAC
>CAMFKA010000154.1 GCA_945957185.1 uncultured Chlamydiaceae bacterium
TGGGAAAACCCCGAAGATATGTTAACGAGCACATTGTTACGTTTCGAAAAACCATCAAAAAAAGCGGTTATCGATACCCCAAAAATCCATTTTAAAGCCGCCGATACAATAGAAGAATGGATCTCTCACTTGATGACAGGAGGAGAAACCCTTTTCAGAAGTGATGAGGGGGAAATCATTGCTCCCCGCTCACAAGCACAAGCGCTACCTGAAAAAATCAAAATCTACGATCACAAAGCAGAAAAACCTACTGTTGTAACCCCCAAAGAAATTTTGGTTGTCGATGATGAAGCGTTTCACTTCATCAAAGACGAAGTCGTCACTTTTATTGAAGTGCAGCTCATTAAAAGAGAATTATCCGAAAATAGTGCCGTTGCTGAAAAACCGAAAGAAGTGACACACGAAAGAAACCGTAGAAAAACCGAAACAAATGATGGAAAGGACTCCAAAATTGGATCTAATGAGAAGACTCAATCTCAGCAGCTGTTAGAGGAAGAGATTAAAGCGAAGCGCAAACAACAAAGTGCTAATCAAGCCGAAGAGAATGTCAAAAAACTGCGCGACGAGAAAGAGTTTAAAGTCTAACAAAAATTATAGTGTTAGACTGAATCGTTCGTTCGATGCTGTGATATGAAAAGTCTCCTCTTCAGGATGAACTTCTTCCAGAAGAAAAAAGAATTTCATCTCTCCATTTTCATCCGCACATTCGCGCAAAATTTTATGCTTCCCAAACAAAGTGGATCGAAACGTGACTTCTTCGTTAGGAAGAAGGCCGGTCATACGTATCCAAAAGCTCTGAGCTTTCACATCGGCAATCTCGCAGGATAAGTGGACTCCGGCGTCATTTTTCACTTCCAAAGGCTTTGGAATGAAGCGCATCGTTGGGTATTCCGGCTTTTTAGCAGTGGATCGTGTGCGATCGCACAGTAAAACATTCAAAATCACAGGCTCACCCGGCGCTGTCTCCCGAAGATCCAACATCAAAGGAGGCATCTCTTCCTTGAGAGCCGCGATGACACCGTCCTCTCGGAGATAAGTCATGGTGGTCGTAATTTTTCCGGAAAGATCTTCTTTAACTAGAAGAGTTCCGCAATCGGTTTCCATACCGGAAACTTCGATGGTGTAAAGTCCCGCCTCTGCGGCAGGCTTCAACGTCAATTCGCTTCCGAAAAGCGAAACGGCACAAAAAAACTGAAAAATAAAACTTAACTTATTCATAGATAAGGGATTGTAGCATTGATCTTCAATTAAAGGAAAGGAAAATAGGATTGGGGAGGATTGTTACTTTTTGCTGGAAAATTAACATCCCAAAAAAGGAACAAGATAACGCGCCTCTGCGTTATCTTGTTATCGCTCCTTGAAAATTCTAGAACTCGGCTTTTCCGGGATATCTTGGAAACGGAATCACATCTCTAATGTTTTCCATGCCTGTGACAAACTGAACGAGCCGCTCAAAACCGACTCCGTAGCCAGCATGTGGGACGGATCCATACTTTCGGAGCTCCAAATACCACCAGTACGCTTCGTGAGGCAATCCCACTTCATCGAGTTTCGCTGTCAACACATCCAAACGGTCTTCCCTTTGGCTTCCGCCGATAATTTCACCGATCTTGGGAACCAGAACATCCATCGCGGCAACGGTTTTACCGTCGTCGTTTTGACGCATATAAAACGATTTAATCTGTTTTGGATAGTCTGTGAGGATGACCGGCTTTTTAAAATGCTCTTCCGCGAGGTAACGCTCATGTTCCGATTGGAGGTCGACGCCCCAGCTGACCGGAAATTCGAAAGTTTTTCCTGATTTTTCGAGGATTTTTACAGCTTCTGTGTAGGAGGTGCGTTCGAATGGTGTTTCGACGATAGCGCGAAGCTTTTCAATTGTGCCTTCTGCGATAAATTTATCGAAAAAGGCCATATCTTCTTGGCAGTTCTCTAAAACATATTTAAAGACAAATTTCAAGTATGCTTCGGCGTTGTCCATGTTGTCTTTGATATCGGCAAAAGCCATTTCCGGCTCGATCATCCAGAACTCTGCAAGATGGCGGGAAGTGTTGGAGTTTTCTGCACGGAACGTGGGACCAAACGTGTAGACATCGGACAGTGCGCAAGCGTAAATTTCCCCTTCCAACTGCCCTGAAACGGTCAGGTAGGTGGATTGACCAAAGAAGTCGGCAGCAGCATCAATTTTTTTGTCCGCAGTCTTGGGAGGATTTTGCATGTCTAGCGTTGTCACTTGGAACATCTTCCCTGCCCCTTCGCAGTCGGAAGCGGTGATGATGGGGGTATGAAGATAGAGGAAGCCCAAATTTTGGAAAAACTGGTGTGTCGCATACGCCAACGCATTTCTCACGCGGATAACAGCTCCCATCGTATTGGTACGAGGACGCAAATGAGCGATTGTGCGCAGAAATTCGAAAGAGTGCCGTTTTTTCTGCATGGGGTATGTTTCAGGATCGCATTTTCCCAATACGTCGATTTGAGTGGCATGAAGCTCCAAATCTTGCGGTCGTTGCGGGTTTGCGCCGATTTTTCCCGATGCTGCGATAGAGGCTCCGGTGGAAATATCTTTGAGGATATCGGCGTATCCCGGAACATCTTGATTCAAAATAACCTGTAAATTAGAAAGAGTGGAGCCGTCATTCACTTCGATGAATGCAAAGCTTTTTTGATCACGCACAGTTCTGACCCAACCTTTAACGGTAATCTCTTTTCCCAATAGTGTGCTGGGGTCTTTTTGTTGCTTGATTTCACGTATTTTTGTGCGCATTTTTCATCATCCTTCTGCAAATTTTCTTAACATCGCAATTTCTTTTTTCCAAATTTCAGGTCCGCCCGGAGTTTCGAGATATTTGGGAATCTCTCTTGTTCGGGGGTCTTGCATCAACAATTTAAAGCATTCGATTCCAATTTCCCCTTCCCCTAACAGCGCGTGACGATCGACGCGAGAACCAAGTGGTTTCATAGAATCGTTGACATGCAATGCGTACAGATGCTCGAGTCCAATCACGCGGTCAAACTCCTTCCACGTCTTATCAAACGCTTCCGGCGTACGGATATCGTATCCCGCAACGAAGATGTGGGCAGTATCGATACAGATACCGATGGGAATCTTGTTTTTGACTTTGTTGAGGATATAGGCCAACTCTTCAAAAGAGGCTCCTACTACACTCCCCTGCCCTGCTGTCGCTTCCAGCAACAGTCGAAGACTCCCTTTCTGCAACATGGGCTCTAACGCAAGCAAACTGTCGCAAATACGCTCTAAACAAGGCTCAACACCCATTTTTAACGCGGCGCCCGGGTGAAAATTGAGGAACGTTAAATCAAGTGCTTGGCATCGCTCCACTTCCGAACGAAACGCTTCGCGGCTTTTTCCTAAAACTTCGGGGTCGGGAGCTCCCAGGTTGATCAAATAGCTGTCGTGGCTCATGATCTTTTTTAGACCCGTCTCCTTAAGAGTATCGGACCATTTTTTTATTGCTTCGTGGTCGAGAGGCTTCCCTTCCCATCGCTTCTGGTTCGCTGTAAAAAGTTGGATGGTGGTTGCTCCGATCTCTGCGCCCTCTATTAGAGCATTCCAGGCTCCCCCTGCAGCAGAGGTGTGCGCTCCGATCAGCAACTCTTCCGGTTTAAGCTTCGCTTTCGTCATGAAAATTTTCTCCGGTTCAAGCAACTTATTTTAGAGATCTTGCAGATAACTCAAAAGTAAAATCCTTCAATCAGTTAACATTTGCTAATATGAACGATCGCTTTTCTCAAATTCTACACGCCGCCTTCCGCTTTTTATCCGGAACAAGCCTCAGCCGCGTTTCGGGACTTGCCCGCGATGTCACGATGGCGGCATGCTTCGGAGCAACGGCTTCTGTAGCGGCTTTTTTGGTCGCTTTCCGTCTCGCTCATTTGTTGCGAAGAGTTTTGGGAGAGGGTGCGCTTCAAACTGCTTTCATCCCTCTCTACGAAAAATATTTTCAACAAGACGCAAATCGCGCTTTTAAATTTTTTGTCGATTTGAAACTTTCTCTATTTTTATCGCTTGTTATTATCGTCTTGATTGGGATGGGAGGGATTTACTTGTGGGGTAGCGGGGAAATTGCTCATCTGTCGATGCTGCTATTGCCTAGCCTCCCTTTTATCTGTTTATTCGGACTCAATGCTGCCCTTCTCCAATGCCAAAATCACTACTTCATCCCCGGTGTCGCACCGGTAGCGTTCAATTTGCTCTGGATCACCGGAGCACTCCTTCTACGTGGAGTGCCGGAGGGGGATGCAATGAGTTCGCTTGCTTATTTTGTTGTTCTCGGTTGCGCGGCGCAATGGGCGATGACGCTTCCTCAAGTGGCTCACGCTTGGAGGAAAAGGGGAAATGTTGAGTTGTTTTCTAGCGATGTCCTCGCCATATTGGGTCCGCTTTCCCTTGCCATCGTCGGCGTTGCTGCAGCGCAAATCAACAGCGCTCTGGACGCTGTGTTTGCCCGCTTTGCGAGCTTAGAGGCCCCTGCTTACCTTTGGTATGCGATCCGTATTCAACAGCTGCCCATCGCACTCATCGGAGTGGCGTTGGCGGGAGCTATTTTGCCTTCTCTCTCACGTGCCATTCATGCCGGAGCTATTGACAACTACCGCAAATTGCTTAAAAAAAGTTTGATTTTGGTCACTTTGTTAATGAGCGGAATCACTGTTGGTATTTTTCTTTGCGCCGAGCCGCTCATACGACTGATCTATGGATACGGTGATTTTTCGATGGCAGCAGTGGGAGAAACAGCTCTCTGTTTGGTGGGGTACGCGATAGGGTTGGTTCCTATGGCTTGGGTGCTAGTGTTGGCCCCTGGATATAATGCGAGAGGGAATTACAAAGTGCCCGCTATGGCATCGACTTGCAGTGTGGTCGCAAATGTGACTTTTAATGCTTTATTTATCTTTGGATTTGGATGGGGGGCTTTTAGTATTGCCTTGGCAACATCGCTTAGCGCCTTCATCAATGCCGGAATCTTGTGTTTTCATTTCGAGCCTGTCTCCTTGAAGTCTACCCCAGATGTAGCGCAGTAATCTCACCCCTGCCCTTGCCCTTGCCCCTGCCCTTGCC
>CAMFKA010000155.1 GCA_945957185.1 uncultured Chlamydiaceae bacterium
GTAAAGCTGATGGAAATGATTGAAACTCTAGAAAAATTGTTCGGAAAAGAGGCTTCTAAGAATTTTATTGAAATGCAGACGGGTGATGTTTTAACAACTTTTGCTGACACATCACACAGTATGAAAATGTTGGGGTACAAACCCAAAACCTCTATCCACGAAGGCCTTGCGCATTTTGTTACTTGGTTTCAATCTGCTTGAGTATAAATTATGTCTTAAATATGATTATTTTCTTACAGCGAGATAGTAGTATGAAATATCTAATTCTTTTGCTTTCAGCATTTTTCCTCACAGCCTGCTGCTCGGGGGGAACTGATTCCCTTCCTGAAGAACCTCCGGTGCTGTACAAGAAAATCGAATCGGAAGAGATGTCCTGGCTCACTGCAGAGCTCGCTATAAAATGGTCGAAAGACCACTCCTTGGTTCTCGAAAATTCTGCGATTTATTACGGAAACAGCATCCACACACTTCGGTATGAGTTTACATCAATGGCGATTTTGGATGTTAAAGAGGCCCGTCAAACTATTGTTGATGTTGTAGAAAGCATTTTAGATGGTGTCAATCGCAACCCAATCCTTTCTGAAGAGCTTTACAGCTATCCTCTTGCTCCGGAAAACCTCGAAATCTACATCAACTTCAAGAGTTTTTACAATATCTACGTCGATGCCGCTAAAGTGGGATTCATCACTCTTGAAGATGGTGTTTCAAAATTTTGGTCTTCGGATGTAAAAAATACTCAACTGTATAGCTGGCATGCACGTATTGAACCGTATTTCCGCAGTCGCGAAATAGTGCAATTGGAGAGAGCTGCTCAACAGCAATATGATGCGGAGCACGAAGACCATAGCATCGATGTGATGCGGGGTGTCCTTAGACCCCAAAAACCTTACAAAACCAAATGATCTACGATATTACTCCTCCCGTCACACCGAATCTTGCGGTGTGGCCAGGGGACACACACTTCAACGTTATCCCTAAGGCCTCCTTTCGAAAAGGAGACCCCTACACCCTCTCTTCCATTGAATCGTCTTTACATATCGGCGCCCATATCGATGCTCCCCTCCACGTCCTTGAAGGAGGCACTCCCGTAGATCAACTTTCTTTTGAATACTTCTTAGGTCCCTGTCAAGTGATTACAGTGGACCTCAATGCCGGTGAAGAGATTTATCTGCACCACCTAAAAACCCGAATTTTCGAAAGCCGCGTCCTTTTCCGAACCAATTCCTACCACGACCTCAATAGATTTTCGAATGATTATAACGGCATCTCTATCGATTTAGCAGAAGAGTTATTTATTCAGGGTGTCATGACAGTGGGTATTGATACCCCAAGTATAGAGGTGTATCAATCAGAAGACCTTGTTGTGCACAAAGCGCTTTTCAAAAGAGAGATGGCGATACTGGAAGGGTTGATGCTGCGTCACGTTCCCGATGGAGTGTACGAACTGATCGCGCTACCTTTACGCCTTACAGGACTGGAAGCGAGCCCTGTGCGAGCTATTCTTCGAAAAATAGACAAAAAAAATAGTACTGAAGACAATGTATTAAGACAAGCCCGCCCGCTTGTTAGATCCACAAGACGTCCTTTAACACCCCTACGATAATAAAAATGATCCTTCCAGCTTTTTTCTGCCACAACCTCCAAACCCTTGCACCCATGCTCAAAGATAGCAGCGCATCCTTGGATCAACTGATCGCAAGTCCTTTCAGTTCACATATCGCCGTCAAAGGAACCTTTTGGGGAAGAACTTACTCGTGTCTATGGGCCGGCATTGATGCAACTTCGAGCGAACTTTCTAATGCTCAGCTTTGTGTAGCGTTAGAACGCACCCTATCGGTCTTTTGCTATGCAATTTCGGAGATGGCTTATACTCAAATGCGATATAAAAGGCTGCTTGCGGATATTGTCAACGCAAAGAACAACAATACAACCGATTTAGAGCATTGTCGCGCTAAACTCAAGCACATTTACGACAACATCAGCCCTTTCTTCAAGCAGTTGACAAGAACAAAGTCAAATCTTTTTGAAGTGTTTTACGAGCATATGAAGCATCTTAATACTCGGAATTATGCTTCAAAACATTCCCATGTGAATGACATGTATCAAGGGATGGATAAAAACATCCGGGCATTGATTCATGTGGAGTGTCTCGTTGGAAAGCTTCTCCCCTACAACAAAATATTTGGTGCTATGACGTCATTCGATCATGAGTATGCTGATACACTTCGCTCTCTAGTCGCACAGGTCGCTCCGCAAACTCAATTTAAAAAGGTGTATCAAACCCTTCTGACGATCATGTATGCATCAGGAATCAACGCAAGAATCGATTATGTGATCTATCATCTCTATACAATGAACATCCCGTTGATCGAATATTCTGAACCTAAATATCTCGCTTATAGAGCAACGCTGCAGCCTGGGCAAACTATCACACTCAAAAAAATCAATTATTCTGTCACACTTGCTGACCGCATCGGCGAGGACAGGGGTGAAAAAGACGATAGGGTTGTTTTCCGTTCTCAAAATCGACCTGATATCGTCGTTGCCTTCTACCGCAATCGTTTAATGCACAAATTCAACCAGATACGTATTGGTTACGAATCCTATATCGCGAGTTCTCCACGTACTCACTACAGCGATGATAAAGGAATCTGGTCTACCGAAGAGTGTATCAATCCCGCGCCCATCCCTTTTAATACTATGTTAATGATCATTAATAAAATTATAGAAGATGGAAGAGCTCACAAAATACCGTTTACACAGCTGTCCATAGACCCTAAAACGCAACAGATCATGTGTGCCAAGCCAATCATTCAGCAAAATGAGGATTTTGATGGATTTGTCGACAGCCTAATCGAATTATACAACACAGGCTGCTACAGCAATAATTACAGGACTCTGTATGTGTTCTTACGCATTTGTTTGGACAAGATACAAGATCACCGCGCGCAATTTTTCAAAGATCTTGTTTTAGCGGCAGCAAAACTCCCTATCAATGTATTTCCTAGTGAGATTGCGCTTGTCATCGAAACCGCTGTGGGAAAAAAATACCTGATCACAAGTGTAGCATCAGAAGACTCTATACGAAATAAATGCGCGCACCTTGTCGATGAGGTTTTAGAAGAACGCATGGCAATAGTTCAAGAATATCGCAAAACGGCATATCCTCAAGCTGCTGCTGAGCAAAAACTCATCGACGACTTCGCAATAAAAATGTCAGAAACGGTATGTACATGGATACTTCCCCCAAAAACACAATAACAAAAAACGTAAGAGAAGCCGTATTTTTTGCTTTGTGGAAAGGTTACTGCAAAGGGCTGTATGTAGAAGAAGCTTTTAGTAACGTAAAATTTCAAGATGTTAGAGATCAATCGCTTGCATACGAAATCACATGTGGAACAATTCGTTACTGGAATCAATTCGAATGGGTTGCACGGAAATTAACCTCTCAAGGAAAACTCAATTTAAAGAATAGAGAGAAAGCGTTGCTGTTCTCTGCGCTTTATCAAATCTACTATTTAGAGCGCGTTCCCTCCTATGCAATTATCGATGAAACCGTTTCTCTTGCAAAAAAGCACTGTCACAACAGCATTGGAGCATTTTTGAATGGTATTTTACGCAAAGCAACTCAAACTCCTTTAGATTTACCCCAAGACAACACAATAGAGTCTCTTGCCATTCGTTTTTCGCAGCCAGCAATGTTTGTAGAAACACTTTTGCAAGAGCGCGGAGAAGAGGAAGCTCTCAAAATTTTGGAAGCTTCCAATGCTCGGCCGCACCATTTTGTCCGTAGAAGGGGAATGCCACTCAAGTATGACCCCATCTCTTCCGGGTGGGATCAAGCGGACGGCTACATTCAAAACCCTACTCCGGGACATCTTATGGAGTTTTTAGCTCAATCTACGACTCCACCAATGACGATTTTGGATTTGTGCGCCAGTCCCGGAGGAAAATTGCTATTGAGTCACGATCTCTTTCCTGAAGCTGCACTATTTGCAAACGACGTTTCAGAAGAGCGGATAGCGCTATTGAGGGAAAATATTTCGAAGTTCGAATTGCAAGTCGACGTGAGAATAGGGAATGGGGAAACTTATCCTGAAGATCAGAAATTTGATTTAATTATTTTAGACGTTCCTTGCAGTAATTCCGGAGTATTAAACAAAAGGGTAGAGGCCAGGTCAAGATTGACGCTTTCAAACATTTTAGAGCTTAAGAAAATTCAAGAAAAATTGCTGGAACACGCCGCAAAACTCCTAAAGCCCGATGGATCGATATGGTACATGACATGCAGCATCATTGAAGATGAAAATGAAAAGGTAACAGATGTTTCCTCTCTGACAAAAGTAGCAGAGAAGACTATTTTTCCTGGAGAAGAGGGGCTTGACGGAGGGTATGCATGTCACTTGAAAAAAACAAACACAAAAACAAAACATTAAACACATATTAACATTATCTCTTGATATAAAATATGTTATTATTCATTTAAAAGATTAATAACTAAAACACAAGGAGGCCCATTACATGGCAAATTCTATACCCCCTCTTGATTTAGCCTCTATTCCACCTCCAAGCTTTCCCGTAGAAGACACCCCAGTGAAAGTTAAATCTCATAGCACTAGAGTCACAAAAACTAAAGCCAAAGCCGGATCGTCATCAAAAAGTCCATTGACTTTTAGCGCACCCGAATCTTGTTCAAAGGATTGCTCGAATTGTGGAAAAACAGATTGCACGTATATTTTTCAAGGCATCTACCCTTACAGCCCACTGTCAAAGAGCTCACCGGAAAAACCAACTCCTTCGAAAACATTAAAACAGTTTACAATAGCAAAAACATCTCCCCGAAATCCCGAGTTATCATTTACACCGCCTAAAGAGATTAAGTGGATGCCTCAGTGATAGACTGGATGTATTTCGTAAAATCAGTGAGATGATTTTTCATGTTCTTGAGGTCTTGTAGGATAAATCGATGCAGAGTTTTTTTGGAGTGCTGGGACTTGTTGCAGCTTTCACTTCGCGCGACTTGTCGCGCGTTTTAAGTCATCTACA
>CAMFKA010000156.1 GCA_945957185.1 uncultured Chlamydiaceae bacterium
AGGCTCCGGTCTCGTGGGCTCGGAGATGTGTATAAGAGACAGCGAGAGAATTGCTGCTCATTCTGCTCGCAAGAAAACTCCCCGGTCCGTTGATCCACAAATTGATCGAACTCAAAATCAATGATTCAGCGACGCATGAAGCGTTACGTATATGCGCCGTCAGGGAGCCCTATGTCACCGCATTGAATGTGGAGCGATTAAATCTAGATGAAAATATGTTAGAGAGCCTTGTTGATCCCCTTGCCGTGGCACTGCTGGCAAGTCGTCCGATGGATGTTGTGGATTATTTAAAAGATTTTGTATCGCCGAGTTCCGAAAAATTGAGACCCCGTGTCGTGGATGCCATGATAAGGAATGCTCCGGAAATTTTCGTCAAAAATATCGTTATTTTCGGCTTTCGCAGAGATTTTAGAATTGAGATTGCCAAGAGAGCGGCTTTGACCGTTCCAGAAGATTTAGAAGAAGATCTGTCAGATTTTGAAATTAATGATGATGATATCATTTTTAGTTTGTTAGAAACGATTTCAGAAACAAAATCAGCAAATCAAAGGACTGTAAGTCCACCCCAAGCCTCAGCTCCATCATCATCTTCTGCACCTATGCCTATAGATAAGCCTATAAACACCACTGTAGATGCTTTAAGCGAAGCTTATGACGACCTCTTTATGCCTTTTATTGCAGATTGCTGCGACAAATACGCGACTCCAAAGGTATTAGACCTCATTAAAGACTTCAAAGACAGCGGCCTCACAAAAATGCGTTATAGCAAAAAAGAACCTCCGCATTTGCCTTTTGGGTTGGCGCTCAGAAAAAAGAAAAATTCGGATATCGTGCTCCAAATCTATGCTCACAAGGACCGCCACATAGGAAAGGGAACCTATAGTTCTATAAAAAGAGCGAGTAAGATTCAAATCGACATTACCAACCAAGCGATTATGACTCCCGGCGTAGTAGGACGAACGGTAAAAGATCAATACTATAAGTACACTCTAGCAGGAATAAAAAATCACCGTTTAGTCCTAAAAGCCATCAAAGAAAAATATCCGGATAAGCTTATCCATATCGTTCCCAAAATTAATTATCATATGCATCAATCCCCTTATGAGAATAAAAAAGACCGTCTAGAGACTTTCAACACCAGATATTGGGGTTCTATGCTTAAGCTCGAAAAATCTAATGGTGACGATAAGCCACCCATACAAGGTGCTAGAGCTACTTTAAACGCTTTTGGCGAAATTGCTGAGGCTATCGGAATGATGACGGAGTCAGGTTACATTCACGGCGATGTTAAAATAGATAATATCTTACTCGATGCGGAAGGAAGAGCATTTTTACACGATTTTGATTTCACACAACAAATTGGTTTAAAAGGCGGTGGAAGTGAATATTGGGTCTGGGACCACTCTGCAGAGCAAGGGTTCATGACGCCCAATTCTGATGTTTACGGATTAGTGCTCAACGCTGTTATGTTGCTGACACCAGGATTTAGCCCGATGATAACTTATAAAAGCAGAGATAAACCCGCAATCCATACAAATTTACAAAAATCGTTGGCAGAGACTTTTGAAAGATGTGTGATGGTCTCAACGAATATCGAGATGAGAGCGACTTTAATGGATTTAAAAAAGCTTGGTTTGCAAGGAAACGAGTGGGAAGAGACATTAGAGAAAAATTTTCCAATCCCTTTTGGAGTGATGAAGATCCTTAAAAGAGAGATGGAGAATAGTCTAAAGCTTTATGACAAGTTATCTGCTCTTAAAAGACCCCCACATAACCTCAAGGAGTGGCAACAGATCTCGAAGGAATTAAATTTGACATCGCCCGAGCAATTGCAAGCAGAGTTTTTGGAGCTGTGCCAGCAAGACGAGAAATTGCATGGATAACCCCCTCCAGAGAATTGTATAAGCGTCAATCCGATTCATTATATTTTTTATGTTATTGAAAATTAACAACCAACGAAAGGAGCAGGATAACGCGGAGACGCGGGGACGCTGAGGCGCGGAGATTTTTCTATCGTTCCTTGAAGATTGATTTTAATAATTTAAACAAGGAAATGAATCTCGCATCTCGTTCAAACTTCAAGCATGATACACATAACAATTACAAATTAAGATGTTTAGGTGTATGATGGAACCTGAACAAAAAATCACATGACAGGTTCCAATATGTCTTCATCCTATTCTTATACGCAATTTAATGCCGTTCCTTCCAACCATATTATTGTGTCGTTTCCTTCTAGCTCCCAGGAAAACGTAATTCACACTCAGCTGGACAAGACGATTACATCTCTGAAAGCAATGTTAACAAGTCATGTCATCGACATCGAAAAAGCGCGCAAAAAACTGTCTAAGATCGAAATTCTTACTCCACAATGCTCTGATGGTATCAGTGCTGCAAAGGTGAAGACAAACTTATACACTTTGGAGAGAGATTACAAGATCGAGCTGGACATCATCAAGAAACTTGCCGCCAAAGAAATCAATAGCGGTACGGTGAATTTTGACAACACCAAAGAATTTGAAATTGACATCTCTCCCCAAGAACTTGGAAAGATGTGTGCAATTCGTGTGATAAGGAGCACCGCCAAATTAGAATCTCGCGAAGCGAAACAGAAATTTCTCGAAGAAGCAGAGGTCACACTCAAATTTCAAAATTTCAGTCGCGCCGAAACACGTGAATTCAATGGAGCATTTCTAAAAGCAATCACCGGTGCAAATTCACGAATTCTTCTTGATCTTTTCCTTCACTTTGATCTTGACGACGAAACCAAGCTGGATTTAATCATAAAGTTTTACAGAGCGAACTTAGATATCACTGCATTCTTTAAAACAAACCTCATCACAGCTCTCGATTTGAGTAAAGATTCCATGATCTTGCTTAGCAAAGAAATATTAGGCGATCCTATCCTAACACGCCGTTTGCCAGCCTCGTCATTCCTAAATGCTTTGATCTTTAAAATCGGGGAAAATGAAGCTTATAAATTCTGTCTTGAACATGCGAGCGTGAAGTTCATCGACTACCTTGAAATTCCAAAAGTTAAACATTTGCTCGATAGCGATCTCGAGTTTTATCAAAGCTTCACCAACGACTTACTCGGAAAAAATCCCAGTTTTTTGTTGAACTCGTTGCAATATTTCCTTCCAAGTGACCCGTCTTTAAGAGAATCGCTATTGATAGAACTCGCCATGCGGCTTCCCGACCTACTGATAGATAAGCTTATCACTCTCAAATTAAATGACTCGTCGACTTATAAAGCTTTGCGCATATGTGTCGAAAAAGCCTCTCTTGATGCAGCATTTGGGCTGGAACGGTTAAACCTGGATGAAAGTGTGATCGATACCCTTACAGATCCTATGGCTGTAGGACTGATGTCAAGTCGTCCACAAGTTATTGTACACTATTTACAAAATTTGAAATTTCCTCCTTTCGGAAAATTTAGATCTCGTGTCGCGAAAGCTATGATAAAGAACGCTCCGGACATTTTCGTCAAAAACATCGCTATTTTCGGCTATGGCGGGTCTTTTAGAGTTCAAATAGCAAATTTATCGAATCAAAGGACTGTAAGTCTACCCTCGTCTTCAGGACCCACTTCCTCTTCCACACCTGTGGATGAATCCCATCAATCTATCGAAGCGTCTTTAAGTGCTGCTTATAAGGATCTTTTTTCAGATTTCGTGGCCGATTGCTGTAATAAATACGCTACGCCACAGGTGAGGCAGCTTATCAACGATTTCAGAAACAGCGACCTCACAAAAATCCGTTACAGCAAAAAGGAGTCTCCGTTTTTGCCTTTTGGTTTGGCTTTAAGGAAAAAGAAAAATTTGGATATCGTTGTTCAAATCTACGCTCACGCGAATGAGTATCTGGGCGACGGTCATTATAGCGCTGTCAAAAAATCTAGTAAAATCCAAATTAATGCTACTAATCAGTCGGTGGTGACTCCGGGAGTGGTTGGTCGCACCAAAAAGGGCACGAATAATAAATACATTTTAGAAGGGATAAAAAACCACCGTCTTATTCTAAAAGCCCTCAAACAGAAATATCCAGAGAAACTTATCCATATCGTCCCCAAAATCAATTATCAAGAATACCGGACAATCACAAATCCAAAAAACCATCGCGTAGAAACTTTCAACACCAGATATTGGGGTTCTTTTATAAAAGTTGGAATTCTTGATAGTGCCGATAAGCCTCCCATACGAGGTGTTAGAGCGGTCTTAAATGCTTTTTCTCAAATTGCTGAGGCTATAGGAATGATGACGGAGTTAGGTTACGTTCATGGCGATGTCAAACTGGATAATATCTTACTCGATCAGGAAGGGAGAGCTTTTTTACACGATTTTGATTACACCCAAAAAATGGGAGTACGACAAGGCGTATGCAGTTACTTTGCTTGGGATCACGCTGCAGAGACCGGAATTGTAACTCCAAATTCTGATCTTTACGGATTAGTCGTTAACGCTGCAAGGCTGGTGGTACCCGGACTAGATAAAATTTTCCCGTTTAAGAACGACGATAAAAGCATACTTTATAAAAAGTTGAGCACCTCGTTTATAGAGACTTTTGAAGAATGTCTGATGGCATCAACGAAACTCAATATGATAAAAACATTGTTAGAACTTAAAAAGTTAAGTCTGCAAGGAGCAGAGTGGGAAAAGTGTCTAGAGGACAATTTTCCAATCCCTTTTGGGATGTTGAAGATCCTTAAGCGAGAAGTGGATAACAGTCTAAACTTGTTAAAGCATTTACCTTGTATTGCAAGGACTCCAACTAGCCACGAAGAGTGGCTGTCGATCACGAAGGAATTAAATTTGACCTCGCCGGCGAAATTGCAAGCGGAATTTATGGAGCTTTGCGAAAAGGATAAGCAGCACAGGCTAACTCAACCCCCTCGTCCCCTACTCAAGATGCCCCCACGCGTGTGAATCAAAGTGTTACCGACGTGAGTGTGGCTATTTCTGGTTGAAGTGAAGTGTGTCCTATGCCGCGGATGCGGCTAAAGCATGTAGCCACATGCGCAAGCGTGTG
>CAMFKA010000157.1 GCA_945957185.1 uncultured Chlamydiaceae bacterium
AGACAGCGTTTGCATCGTGTGTTATCCTTGCTTGAAGCTAGACTCTAAACTTTTTGATCCTTTTTCTTCCAGCATCGCTTTGATTAAATCAGGTAAGGCGATGGTGCCGAAAACGAAGTTTTCTCTCGTTCTGAGACTTACAGTTTTTGATTCCGCTTCTTGATCTCCGACTGTCAAAATGTAATTGACTTGATCGAGCTGCGCGTTACGTACTTTTTTGCTGACCGATTCACTAGCCGAGTCAACTTCAACGTGAAAGCCCGCGTCTTTGAGTTGTTTTGCAACTTCCAGAGCAAAAGGTTCGTGACGGTCGGCGACGGTGAGTACTCGCGCCTGTCTAGGGCTAATCCATAAGGGGAAACGCCCAGCAAAGTGTTCGATTAGAATTCCAAAAAATCTCTCGATCGATCCAAAAAGTGCGCGGTGAAGCATAATAGGACGCTTTCTTGTACCATCTGCTGCTGTGTATTCCAGTTCAAATCGCTCCGGAAGGGACATATCCAACTGGATGGTTCCACACTGCCATGTACGGTTGAGGGCGTCACGGATATGAAAGTCGATCTTTGGACCGTAGAAGGCACCATCACCCGGATTTAATTTATAGCTGCGTCCGGAGCGGTCCAACGCGTTTTGCAGGCCGTTGGTAGCGATTTCCCAATCGTCATCGGAGCCGATGGTATTGCTTTCCGGTTTAGTCGATAGCTCTAGGTGATACTTAAGACCGAACGTGGAGTAGATCTCGTCGGCAAGGGTAAGGATCCCTAGGATTTCGCTTTCGATATCTTCTCTTTTCATGAAAATGTGAGCATCATCTTGGTGGAAGCTGCGCACGCGGAAGAGGCCGGAGAGGGCTCCGGAGGGTTCGAAGCGGTGGACGTTTCCAATTTCAGCGACACGCAAGGGAAGCTCTCTGTAGCTGTGGTTGCGGCTTTTAAAAAACAGCATTCCACCGGGACAGTTCATTGGCTTAATGGCAAATTCACGCTCTTCTACGGTCGATGTGAACATATTTTGTCGGTAATTGCTCCAGTGACCGGAAATTTCCCACAACTCCTTTGTCATGAGGGAGGGGGTTTTAATTTCGACGTAGTCGTTTTGGCGCAATTTGTCGCGGATGAATTGAGTGAGTTCTCCCCATACGATCATGCCGTTTGGGTGGATGAAAGGCATGCCTGGAGCTTCTTCTTTTAGGGAAAATAGATCGAGTTTTGGACCGAGAATTTTGTGGTCTCTCTTTTTAGCCTCTTCCAAAAAGGTCAAGTAGTCTTTTAGGAGTTTGCGATCAGGGAAAGAGGTTGCGTAGATACGTGTGAGCATTTCATTTTTTGCGTCTCCCCTCCAATAAGCGCCGGAGGTTTTCATCACTTTGACAGCTTTGATTTTTCCTAAGTTAGGCAAGTGGGGTCCGCGGCAGAGGTCGAAAAATTCCCCTTGTTGGTAGCCGGTTAAAGGAGCGCTAGCATCGAAGCTTTCGATCAATTCAACTTTGTATTTGTTGTCTTTAAATGCGTCGATAGCTTCTTTTTTGGATGAAAAGACTTTTCTTTGTGTCGCGTAGTTTTCGTTGATGATGTTTTGCATCTCTTTTTCGATTTTTTCGAAGTCGGCATCGGAAATTTCTAGATTTGCGAAGTCGTAATATAAGCCATTATCGATTGGAGGACCGATGGTGGGTTTTGCATTGGGATAAAGTCTAAGAATGGCTTGGGCAAGTACGTGTGCAGTGGTGTGCCAGAAAATTTCTTTACCGATTGAATCTTCGAAGGAGATAAGATAAACTGAATCTCCCTCTTTAAGAGGCGTGGTTAAATCGACAACTGTTCCGTTAATATTAGCGGCAAGAGCTTGATGCGGGTTTCTTTGATTGAGCTTTTCTGCCAGATCTTTAGCGGTACTTCCTTCCGGGAGCTCAATTTTTGTTTGATCGGGTAGTTGGATAAACATGGGAAACAGTTCCTTGTAAGATTATAATCGAATGAGATAAATCATACCTTAAGTATGAACATTTTTCAACTATGGAGTTTTCTTCTGCCTAGCGATCAAATTCCCTCACCTTTAGATGAACAGTTTTACCCGTTTTCCTTCTCTAAAGTGGGTCGGCAAAATGAATCTTCACATAACCCTGTGGAATCGATTCTCCTGGAAGATTACATTTCTCTATCACAACGCCTGGATAAATCTCAAATTCAAGAAGCTTGTACAGTTCGAAATGTTTTAAAAACAAGAGCTTTGGCACAAGCGCTTTTTGATGAATCGGGAGAATTAAATCTCGCGACATTAAAGCAAGCGATCCAAACTTTAAAAAATTTTTTGTATCATCTAGGTCCCGGCGGTGAGCACGATGCGATCCGTGATCAACACATTCTGAATGTACTGGAATTGATAGATCAGCGCAGCGATGTGCAGTCGGCGCTGAAGGCGATTACAGCTCCCTATCAAAATCGCACTGCGGATGAACTCATTCGCGACACTCTCCACCTGCCTGCAAACCACCTCATCAAAGATGTGCATGCCAAACAAGCTGTCCTATCGGCATGGCTTTGCTACTTGCGGCAGAACGTGGGGTCTTGTTTTGCTACAGCGCCTGCCATTTTAATTCATGAAGAGCAGCCGCTTCAGATGTTAGCAGATATGCAGGAGCTGTTGGCAACGGGAAGGATTAAACGCGTGTATGGCGGAGTGGAATTTTCCGCACCTCTCAGTATTAGTTGGGGGGCCGGAGATATCAAAAAAATTGTCAGTTTGCAAGACGACTCTTTTGTTTATTCTCCCGGGCTAATTCAGGCACTTATCGCTGCACAAGTGATATCTGGCGTTCAGCCTTTATCCGAGCAGGTGGAGTGTTGTAAGCACCATTTAGAAAAAGTGCGTTTGCAATTGGGAGAAATGCCTTCTGTTGAAGACGTTTTAAAAGCAATTCTGATGGATCAATGTGGTTTGACGACCAAAGACATCGAAGAAGCAAATTTAAAGGAGCAAACCAACTACACATCTCCTTTAACCTCTATGAGTGCTCCTAAAGGGAAAGAGCGAAGAGTTACAGTGTTTGAAAATCGGTATCAACAAGCGCAAAAAGAGTTTAAACAACTAGCTGACAACGCTCTTTTGAAGAGTTGGGAATTTACGATAGCCTCTTTTTCTGAGTCAAAAGCCGATTTTACCCGTTGGAATTTATATGCCAGCCTAGGATTGCGTCCGGAGCAAAAAGGGGGGCTTGGAGCGTGTTTATATGACTATTTGCAGGAGAAAGTTAACGAATATAATCAGAAAGCTCAAGAGATGCAGGACGACTACGAGCGGGCGTATGCGAGATTAAAGTACATTGAGGGGCGGTTCCAGAGTGCATCGACAGAGAAAGAAATTCAGTGGATGCGCGCAGAATACCAAAGCAGCCGCAATGAGTTTTATACTTTGGAAGAGATCCGTAATGACTACCACCGCAGAGCTCAACGATTTGCCAATTTATTTAATGTGTTGATCAATGAATATGACGATCTGTTTTTTAAATATTTCCAAGAAGTTTATGATGCCGATTTACAAAATGTGACAACAGGCCCCTATGACGACAGCCCCGCGGGCTTTCGATTGGTTTATAAGTATGGGAGAACTAACACAGCTCAATGGTCTTATATTAACAATCAACATGAATTCATCGATTGTCTTTCCCAATTTTTTTCAAATACTGAAATAGAAATCGCCTCTCATGAGGCCTTTCAAGGATTAGAAAACGATCTTTCACAAATTGTTTCGGCGTTAATCAAGCATGTGAGAACAATAGAGTTTTTGGAAACCGCCTTTGATCGAATGGCTCAAGCACATCACACCCCCCCCGTTCGCGATCCGTTGAATAACCTCGATCGTATCGAAAAAAAGCCCTGGGTTTACACTTCCGGTGGAACAGTGAACAATCTTGTAAGCGCTTATTGGGGAACAGGAGTGAAACCTGCAGACCTAGAGCGTTGGGTGGAGTCTCCAATGGAGCTATTGGTCTTCATGGTCGACACGATAAAGCAATCGCCGGAGAAAATTGTTGAAATCTACAAAAAAAATCCAAACAAACGCATTTTGATACACTCTCCAACACATGCGTTCAACCTGCAACCGGGATTAAGAGATTTTAGAGAGTCTTGGGAAGAGAATGCTTTTACCTATACATGGTTGCGAGATAATTTAGTTAAACCACGTCAAGAGTTTGTGCAAACATTGATTTTAGAAGAGGAGATGATAGAGGCTCTTCTACAATTGATGGCAAAAGATCTTCCTCTTGAATTGAGAGCACCCTTTACTCAGTCGATCAAACAAATTCATGGCAGACACACCCCTATAGAGTTGCAGCGAGAGCTGACGAATCTGTTTCCAAGAATCTCACCCGACTGGTTCGATAGACAGCTGTATTGCCACCTTCCGCTTCTTCCCATTAATCAGTTTGGAGAGAGGTTGATAACACTGATTAAAGAGTGCAAAGAGATTCCACCATCTTTACAAGACAAGATGGCAGCCTTGTATTCCGAAAACCCTATCCCTTACACTTTAGATCGCTACATTCCTATTCATAGGTTGATAGACGCTGTTAAAGCCCTTTATTGCCTCGCTATAAAGAAATCTAGAGGGGAACTTAATATTCACCAAGTTGTAGCAGACAGCGCTCGCCGTTTAGGGTATGCGTTTCCTGAACCCATTTGGGTTGCAGACTCCAATTGGGTACGCGAAAGCTTCGCTTTCGTCGTCAATCCGGGGAGCGGAGAGCTAGATTTTTGGATGGTAGAGCCCACCGGGCTTATTGGTGGCCCCGTACAAGGGTGGCGTCGCTGGTTGGATGGCTCTCAGCAGTCGCCTACGTGGGGGATTTACTCCAACCCATATGAATACACTTCCAAACACTCCCTTTAATTTAAATTTCGTTTTAAGCATTTATGTCGACCTTTCAGGCCTCCGATGTTTTTTCTGAATCTGACCCA
>CAMFKA010000158.1 GCA_945957185.1 uncultured Chlamydiaceae bacterium
GAGATAGGCTCCGGTCTCGTGGGCTCGGAGATGTGTATAAGAGACAGATCTAATAACGAACGAATTTCCAATTAACGAATCTTATGCCAGCAAGGAGTCATATTAGAAAGCAAAATTTGGGGGGATGACTTAAAGGAACGAAAAGAACGATGTAACGATGTAACGATGTAACGATGTGGTTTGTGGGTAATGCTTGTGAGAATAATTAAAAAATTCGAGAATTTATAAAAAAACCTCTTTCCTATAAGAGAAAGAGGTTTTTTATATTCTTTTACTTGTTTTGCAAGTATAGCTGTGGAACAATCGTTATATCGTTATATCGTTATATCGTTATATCGTTATATCGTTCCATCGTTACTTTGCGATGGCAGCTTTGCGGCTTAACTTAATTTGCCCTCTCTCGTTAATATCGAGGACTTTCACGTCAATTTTGTCGCCTTGCTTTACAAAGTCGCCAATGTTGACTTGTCCGCCATGATCGTATTCAGAGTTGTGGCAGAGCCCTTCTTTTCCGGGAAGGATCTCGACAAACGCTCCGAATGCCGCAACAGACACCACAGTTCCTTGATAGATTCTGCCGATCTCGACATCAGATGTCAAACCAAGGATGATCCCTTTCGCTTTTTCAATCGATTGTAGATCAGAAGCTGAAATGCTGATCGCTCCGCTGTCGTCGATATCAATCTGTACGCCAGTTTGTTCGATGATCGCACGAATTTGCTTGCCGCCCGGTCCAATAACTGTTGCGATTTTGCTAGGCTTAATCTGCATTGTTTCGATACGGGGAGCATACACAGACATCGATTCTTTGTATTTGGGGCACACTTCCAACATTTTTTCCAAAATGTGGATTCTTCCATCTTTCGCTTGGCCAAGAGCCGCACGCATGATCTCAAGAGTAATTCCTTCCACTTTGATGTCCATTTGGAAAGCGGTGATCCCTTCTTTATCTCCGGTAACTTTAAAGTCCATGTCGCCCAAGTAATCTTCTACGCCCAAAATATCGGATAGAATGACAAATTGGCTGCCTTCTAAAATCAAGCCCATAGCGATACCGGAAACAGGACGCGCGATAGGTACGCCGCTGTCCATCAAAGCCAGGCATCCACCACACACCGATGCCATCGACGAAGAACCGTTCGATTCGGTGATGTTGGATTCCAGACGGATTGCGTAAGGGAATTTCTCTTTTTTAGGCAAAATAGCTTTCAATGCTCTTTCCGCCAATTTTCCGTGTCCCACTTCGCGACGACCCGGAGTTCCTACACGTCCCACTTCTCCGACAGAATAAGGAGGGAAGAAGTAGTGCAGGTAGAAGCGGTGGAGTCCTTCGCCATCTAAATCTTCGTAACGTTGTCCCATGTTTTCGCCGCCCAATGTGCAGACGACCATGGCTTGAGTTTCGCCACGTGTGAATAGAGAGCTACCGTGAACGCGAGGCAACATACTTTGTTCGATGTAGATCGGACGGATTTCAGTAGTTTTACGTCCATCGGAGCGCACTTTCTCGTCCAAAATCATTTTGCGCATCACATCAGAAGAAACTTCTTTCAATGCAGCGTCGACTTCGACTTTAGGAAATTCCGGTTCTTGACCTTCCGGCAGCAGTACTGCGTAGACAGCGTCGTCAACTTTTGCCATCGCTTCTTCGCGCAGCTTTTTCTCTTTAATTTTCATCGCTTCTTTGAAGAGGGGAGCCGCAATTCCACGGACAGATGTCATCAGTTTTTCAGATCTCAATCGGATGCTGGAGCGATTCTTCTCTTTTCCGATGCGTCCTTGCCACTGTTTGAGCGCTTCGCAAATTGCTTTAATTGCAGTATGACCCGTTTCGATAGCTTTTAACACTTCGTCTTCAGTCAAGAAGTCGCAGAACCCTTCAATCATCAGAACAGCATCTTCAGTTCCTGCGATCATCAAGTCCAATTTAGAGGTCTTCATTTGCTCTTGTGTGGGGTTGATGACGAATTCTGTACCGACCATTCCGACGCGCACACCGCCAACAGGCTTAATAAGTGGGATGTCAGAGAGTACCAACGCAGCCGAAGCGGCGCAGATAGCGAGAGGTTCTGCGCTGTTGACGCCGTCATAAGACCAAACGTAGCTAAGCACTTGCACTTCATTGAAGTACCCTTTTTCGAATAGAGGGCGTAAAGGGCGATCGATTAATCTGGAACCCAAAATTTCTTTCTCGGAAGGGCGTCCTTGACGTTTGATAAAACCGTTAGAAGTTTTCCCTGCTGCCGAGTAGTTTTCTTGGTAATTGACAGTTAAAGGGAGAAAATCGATGTCCGGAGCAGCAGATGGCGCCGCGCATGCCGAAGCAAATACCATGGTTTCTCCCGTACGGACGATAACAGCGCCGCCGGCTTGACGAGCAATGTGGCCCGATTCAAAAATTATTTCGTGATTTCCGACTTTTACAGAGATCGAATCTTTTTTTAACATTTGTGAATCCTTTGTGAAAATTCATATGAATAGTGGTTTTAAGGTCTGATGAGATAGAATTCAGAAATCTGTTCTAAAGGGTGTTTTAGAAGGGATTTCCGATTTCTATCCCAGTGAAAAGGGTAAAAAAAAAGGCAGTCTTACGACTGCCTTTTTTACATTGATTTAGATCATCTACGCAGTTTCAGCTTTGTGATCAAAGTTTGGTAACGTTTTGTGTCAGTCGAGTTGAGGTAGTCCAGCAAACGACGGCGCTGACCTACAAGTTTCAACAAAGACAATCTGGAATTGTGATCCTTTGGGAAACGCTTTAGGTGATCTGTAAGCTCAGTGATACGTTCTGTTAAGATCGCAATTTGCACGTCTGCAGACCCGGTATCTTTTTCGTGGAGCTGGAACTTTTTTGTAATTTCTTCTTTTGTGCCTTTATCTAGAGACATCCGAGTTTCCCCCCGTTATTTTTTGAGAGCCTAAGGGCATAGGTTATATTTGTTAAAGGTCTATTGTATCACAGAGAGATTTATTTTCCAAGCTAAAATGAGTAAATCTTACACTTTCGTGTCCAAAATGATCTCGATAATATCCGGAAATTTCCGGTACGGATCTCTCCTGGTAGCAATCTTGAAGGGAATTGTGATGTTGCCTTTCGCTTTCTCACTTTGCAATTCATCCCATACCGCCTTCTTCAGCTCATCCGAAGCCGGTTTCCCTTCGTATTTTTTCAATATTTTCTTGATGTAAGCTTCCTCTCTTCCACGGTAAATTTCATACCCGTAAAACGGATGCTCTTTCTCTGTACTCATATTTCTCCGCTCTTCCCTTGCAATTTTGACCTCTATCTTGCTACGATTCCTTTTTCCTCAAAAAAAATCAAGGAGCAATTGCTATGCGCCCCCCGGCTTTCCCTTTCGCCATTCAACCTCAAAATGATGACGAAAAATTTATGTTGGAAGCCCTAAAAGAGGCTTGGAAAGCGTACCAAAAGGACGAAGTGCCCGTCGGCGCCGTCTTGGTTTTCGAAGGAAAAGTCATTGCTCGCGGCCACAACCAAGTCGAACTCCTCAACGATGCCACCGCTCACGCCGAAATACTTTGTATCACCTCCGGAGCCTCCGCTATGGAAAATTGGAGGTTGTCAGAAACGACTCTTTACTGCACTATGGAGCCCTGTTCCATGTGCGCCGGAGCCATGTTTCTGTCGCGTGTGCGAAAACTTGTGTGGGGAGCTCCGGATTTGCGTCACGGAGCCAACGGCAGCTGGGTCGATCTGTTCGCGAAGGAGCACCCGATCCACAATGTAGAGGTTCTAGGGGGCGTTTTAGGGACGTATGCAGCCGAAATGATGCGTCAATTTTTTCGCGAAAAACGGGAGGAGAAAAATGGAATCGACGAGTAGTTGTGAACTTGAAAAAGTGTTTGCATTGTTAGATGAGATCGCGCAAGGGCAACATAAAACAGTAAAGAAATGTGCAAATAAAATTGTTCCTCACATTACCGACGAGGACTTATTGCAACCCAACGATTTCCCTGAACTTGAGAACCACCCTCATTTTAGGTATGAAGAGGGGGTTCTTGCCGGTATTTTAACTGTCCGGATGGCGCTGCAGGCAGAATTTCGTTAGATTATTCGATCCAAGAGGAGCGGAAATTCTCTAAATGTTGATTGAGGCGGGCATCTAGCTCATCTAAAGCTTGCTCGATAAGCCGCTCTTGGTACTCCGGAGTCATTTTTTCACGCGTTTCGATCGCGACAATCAACGCTTCCGTCTCGCGGCACGCATCGTCGATTTTGTCGCAGACATCGCGATACAGGTGATGAAGCACTGATCGAAGATGCAGTTTTTCCACACAGCTCGTAGTCCATGTAATCCGCTTCTTTAATCTCCGTTCATTGTGAATTTTCCACAATTCGCGGTACGTTTTGGAAGTTTTGAATCGGACCAATTCTTTGGTATGACACAAGAAAAATGCGACAACAGAAGCGATTCCGCCTAAAGCGACACATCCCGTAACGAGTAAGTTTTTCGTCGAAAGAATCGAGCCAAACAGCAGCGATGCCGACCAGCTAATCGATTGCGGATGGATGGCGATAGCGAGGTAGAAGAAAAATAGTGCTATCCCACCAAAAATTGCCCTGTAAATCCACGTCTTTTTGACGAATTCAGCGTAAATCGTATGATTTCCCGGCTGAAGACGCGATTTTTCCAGTAGGTTTTTAAAATGAGCAAGCTCAGTTTTAGAAACCTGCGGTTTTACTTTGTATAATAAACTGTCTAAAATGCTAGTTTTTTGTTCCATAGTGATCATTATAACATTATTTAATTTAATCGTCAATTTTGAAGCAAAAATAACTGTATCTCTGTGCGAAAGTAAAATCCCGTGCCAGTGCCTCTGCCCTAATCATTACCCATTTTTTATGCCGGCCTTGCGGGCCTCGACCTTATTTTTTTTCTTTACCCAGGTTTCCGTTCGCTGTGCTCACTCC
>CAMFKA010000159.1 GCA_945957185.1 uncultured Chlamydiaceae bacterium
TTCCGTACGTACGGTGGTGTGAGAGGACGGGAGCGAAAGCTCCCTCCTACTCGATTCCATCCCCACTCCTGTACTGCAACGGTTAATACTTTAGACAATGCCGCTAAAAACCGATTTACAGTTGAAGGGCTGCGTAATTGCTTCCTTCTTGTAGTCTCTGATAGGAGGGAATCACGCGCTTCCGCGATGACATTCGCGGTTAGATCGGCTAAAACAAGATGCCCGAGTCGGTTTTTCCACCACTTCAATAAGGCCGTTTGTTTTGCTTGACGTTTGGGAAATTTCGGGAGCCATTGGTTGATGAAGCGATCTATCATTTCTCCGACAGTGTGACGCTTGGCTTCTGAGGTTTTGAAGTGTCGACCGTCCCGGATAGCGGATTCAGTGTCTTGTATCCATTTTTTTGCGAGGCTTTTAGTTCGGAACGTTTCTCTCTGTTGAGGATGTCCGCGAAGTCGTACTTCGGCGTGATAAGAGGTCGATCCGTCTTCTTTGCGGTATTCTCTAATTGTGCCCATGGGTCTCCTGAACTGTAGGGTATAAATTACAACAGAGCGGGAATAACGACAATAAGGGATAGATAGTCCCTTGTCTTAGATTCCGTGCATCTGGGGTAAATGTTTGTTTATAAGAAAAATTGACTGGAATTACGCAAATTTTACGCACTTCACAAAAAAACCAAGCTATTTTTTGAATCAGAGCTGGAAAAAAGAGGGGAGTCGCAACCGAAGCGAATTGTGCCAGTTTGTTGGGGTTGAGTGCGTAAAATTTGCGTAAACGGGTTGTTAGACCGTGATTAGTGAAGGGGTAAGAAACGTTTTCAGGATACAATGTGGGGGTGGTTGGACTCGAACCAACGGAGACCGAAGTCGAGGGATTTACAGTCCCTTGCAATTGCCGCTATGCGACACCCCCTAGATGAGGAGAGATGCTGACAGTAGGAATTGAACCCACAACCGTCCGATTACAAGTCGGGTGCTCTACCAATTGAGCTATGTCAGCGTTTAGATGATTGAATTTATAGCGAATTATCTAGTTTTCGCTCAAGAGAAAAATCGATTTTATGAAGATTTTTCTGTCGTGTCGTTTTCAGTAGACTGTGGAGCCTCTTTTTCCATCAACGATTTGTGGGCGCCGAAGGTTCTTTCCATCAAATCGACATCTTGTCCGATAGGATTTGGGGAGTTAGCAGAGGGTTGAATCCATGTTGCTTTGATTTTGCGCATGCTGACAGGGGTGTTGTCTTTAGCGAAGCAGCAGTTTTTGTATTTTTTCCCCGAGCCGCATCGGCAGGGGTCGTTTCTTCCAAGTTTCTTATTCATAGCTGATTAAATTTGATTTACGGTTGACTTCATTGTATGATAAGGGGGATTTTTATTTCAAATTTAACGTAGAGAAGATGGACAAAATAGTTGTATCGCCACCGTGGACGGCGTTAGGCAGGAGAATAGAGAGCATGGTGCGCAAGGCCATGTACGATTTTGAGATGGTGGACGATGGAAGCCCCATTGCTGTTGCCTTAAGTGGTGGGAAAGATAGTTTAGCACTTTTGATGATGTTGAAGGCAATATCGGGAAGGGGATTCCCGGAATTTCCTTTAGTAGCCATTCATGTGGATGGGGAGTTTAGTTGTGGCGCGGGGGTGAGTCGCAAATATTTGGAGGCGGTGTGTCGCGATTTGGACGTTCCGCTGATTGTGGAGCAATCGACACAGAAGCTTGAGACGTTAGAGTGTTACAGCTGCTCCAGAGAACGAAGAAAGCTCTTGTTTGATGCGGCGAAAAGAGAAGGATCGAAAGTGGTGGCCTTTGGGCATCATCGAGACGACAGCGTCCAAACGTTGTTGATGAATTTGTTGCACAAAGGGGAGTTCGCTGCGAATTTGCCGAAATTGGAGATGGTGGACTACGGCGTGACGATCATCAGGCCTCTGATTTTTGTGGGGGAGGAGGAGATCAGAACCTTCGCGAAGCAGCAGGGGTTTATGAGGATCACGTGTCAGTGTCCGGTGGGACAGAATTCGCTGAGAAGAAAGACGGAAGAGTTGATTAAAGTGTTGGAAGAAAATTACCCCAACGCACGGGAGAATCTCGCGCGCGCTGGGTTGGTTTACGGCTCCGATAAAGCTAGAAAACCTTAAGACTTAGCAGGCTCAAGTACTTTGGCGCCGCTGATAACTGGGAGCCAATTTTTTGTTGCTTGATCTACTTTATCTTTAGAACGTGTGGTGTACATAATAGTGATGATTTCATCTGGACCTGTGATGCCGCGCACCCAGTTATGGGATTTGCCGTCTTTAGTCCACCATTCGACAATTGCTTCCTTGTCGCTGGAGCTTATTACTTTAGTTTCAATTTCTACCCCTTCTCTTTCAGCGAGGCTCTTCAAGAAAGTCTTGATGCCTTCTTCTGGTTTAGTGGGTTGGTCGGGTTGTCCTTTCACGACAGAGATAGCGAAAGATTCCGTAGCAGATTCTTTATCTTCATTCTCTGGAATGAAAGCGACCATTTTAATTTTGTCATTTTTTAATTCGTAACCTACTTTCCACTTTTGATCTGTGGGGAGTGTGTACTCAACTTCATTTTCGAACACTTCGGCTGAAAGTTGAGCTGCGAACGCCAGTACGGCATTCAGAGCGATAATTGTGAGCAACCTCTTCATTTTGTACTCCTTGGTGCAAACTTCAATGTAGCAAAGGGGATAATTATTTTCGTCCATAAAATGAAGGAATTAGACATAATCCGGAAAAACAAAAGAAGGAGTATCTCTATGATTAGGGGAATTTGCGCGATGGCATTGGTTGTAGGACTGGGATTTTTTGGGGAAGTGGGGGCTGTTCTTTCGCCGTTAAATCAAAGTGCGGTAGAAATTAAAACGATAGTGGAAGATAAGCGTCTCTCAGAGCTGTTTGGAGAGTCTGAAGAGATTCAAAAAATTGTTAAAACCCCTCATG
Organism: uncultured Chlamydiaceae bacterium; assembly: GCA_945957185.1. Lineage (GTDB taxonomy): Bacteria > Chlamydiota > Chlamydiia > Chlamydiales > Parachlamydiaceae > CAMFKA01. The sequence goes on from CAMFKA010000159.1 coordinate 2,954, forward strand.
GATATATTGTGATCGGTTTAAAGCATAAAGCGAGAGTAATTGTCGAATATAAACGTCAAAATCAGCCCGGACCGAAGCCATTTGATCTGCTTTTTTTACCTCCCGAAACGAAATAATTGAAATTTTTTTTATTTTTTTTACCCCTCTAACAGTGCGCTCTCGAGCGGATTTAGAGGAAAAAGTCATTTTTTTTGAGGGGCGTTTGTTTGACAACTATTTACAAAAAGGCAGCACCTAAGCAAAATGACGATTGTCCTGATATAGATAGGATAGGAGGGAGCGAGCTCTTTCTCTCCTGAACCATTTAAACTTATGGGAAAACTATGAAGAAAATTTTCTTTGCAATGGGTGCTTTAGTAGCCTTGGCAGGGTCCAGCTCTGTTGAAGGTCAATTTAACTGCTGCGAACCACGCTGCGGATGCGACAACTGGTACATCGGCGGTTTCGGTGGACTTAACTGGGTCAACAGAAAAGGCCACAGCAGCCACGACAAATACAAAGTCGGCTACCTTGTTGGTGGTGACATTGGTTACCGTTGGGACAACGGCTTCCGTTTAGAAGCTGAAGTTAGCTACCGTAACAACGAAAGAAAGAATCATGGCAAAGCAAAACAAACTACTGCTATCTTGGCAAACGGTTTGTATGCATTTGAGCCAGATTGCTTTCCAGTTAGCTTCTACTTCGGGGGCGGTATTGGTTGGGCGAACACACAACGTCATAACCACAACAACCGTGGTGGACATCACCACAACAAAAACAACGGCTTCGTATGGCAGTTGATTGCTGGTATTGCTTATCCAATTTGCGACAACCTCGAATTGGATCTCGAATACCGCTTCTTCGACGAAAGCCAATCCAAATTCAACAACAACTCTGTTGACTTAGGATTGAGATACTTCTTCTAAGCACCTGCCTAGCAGGTTTTAGAGAGCCCGGGACAGTTCGCTGTTCCGGGCTTCTTTTTTTGGATAAAAATATTGTTCAATCGAAATCCCCTACTGCTCAGTCTTCTCCACCCCTGCCCTTGCCCCTACCCTTGCCCTTGCCCAAATTTTTGAGTGTACAAACGATTCTCAAATCCTCGCTTATGTGTAAATCCACTGAGATACCAGGCCGAGGACGGCCTGGCTACCTTGGAGAGTTCATTCTTTGGTTAATTATGCAAAAATTTGGGCAAGGGCAGGGGCAAGGGCAAGGGCAGGGGTGGAGAAGACTGAGCAGTACGGGATTTGGAAATTTTTATATCAGGCTTTTATGCTGAATCAGAGCAACAACAAATACTTCCACGCCTTCTCCCTTGCCGGCGCCGTCCATCTCTTCGCCGGAGGTTCCTTGCGCATGAATTTCCGGACTGATTTGCTGCCAATCAAAAAATGCGTGTAAGTTTTTTTCCACTTGCCCAAAGTTCACTCTGATTTTCCCTTTCATCATGATCTTTAAATCGGCGAGTTCATATTCGCTTTTCTTTAAAATCTCTGCTGCTTTACTTAAAAAATCACCGCTGCTGCGATTGGTATTTTCTTTTGCGGTATTAGGAAATAGGGTGCCGATGTCGCGTGCGGATTTGTCACCGATAGCAGACAATACCGCATTCACGACGGCGTGGTATAAGACGTCGCCATCGCTTCTGGCTTTAAAGGGGCCGTACAGTTTTTGGGTTTTTTCATCGAGTATCAACCCCCCAATCACTAAAGGTTTGTCGATTTGTAGAATATCGGTTTCGGTTTCTGTTGAACCGCTCAAAGCCAGCTCTTTCTCTTTGGATGTTAAAAATCGGTGGCTATCGTAGCCGTATCCTATTTTGTAAGGGCGGGGAGGGGTTTTATTTTTGTCGCTCATGAGCTTTCTCTTTTTTTGTGGTCTTATCTGTATTTTCTACTGGATCTATATTTTTCCGCCCGTTAAATATGTGTCTATGGAAATACGATTTGTTGGAAAAGATAAAAAAGACTTCCTACGGGTGGTCAAGCAGAGAG
>CAMFKA010000160.1 GCA_945957185.1 uncultured Chlamydiaceae bacterium
GCAAGGGCAGGGGCAAGGGCAAGGGCAGGGGGGAAGTTACTGCCCTGCATCTGGTAGAAACATAATGCAACTTGTGCTAAGATGCCACAGTATGAATACAAATTGTGCCCTCTGCGACATCGCCATCACAACACCAACCATCATTCAGGATGATCATCCATTTTGCTGCCACGGTTGCAAGGCTGTCTACACCATCTTGCTATCCAAAAATGCTTTGACAAATCCAAGAGAAAACCCCGTATTCCTGCAAGCTTTGCAGGCCGGTATCATCTCCAATCCTCAACTTCTTGAGGAACTTTCTGCAACTTCGCGCGCAACAAAAAACAGCGAAACCTCCAGATGGCATCTTGAAATCGGAGAGATGTGGTGCCCCACTTGTGCAGACCTCATTAAATGGGTGCTTTTACGGGAAAAAGGTGTTCAAAACTGTGTTGTCGACTACGCCACCGACCTTGCTTCTATCGAATTCGATCCCAAAACTACTTCCAAACAAAAACTTGCGGCAACAATCTCGCAGCTGGGTTACACCGCTTTGGCACTCGACGATGCCAACGCTCGCCCCATTTCAAAAAGCCTCTATTTGCGCTTGGCAATCGCATCGTTCTGCAGTTTGAATGTCATGATGCTCGCATACCCGCTTTATGCGACATTTTTCGATAGTGATATCGAAAATATCAGCCCGCTGTTTGCGTGGATCTCTTTAGCCCTCTCCCTTCCCGTCCTCTTTTACTGCGCGTGGCCCATCTACACCAAATTTTGGCATAGCCTAAAGGTGGGATTGCTCGGTATGGAAGCTCTTGTAACCGTCGGAATTGCCGCCTCAACAGGATTGTCGCTTTACGAACTCGCGCAAGGCTCCAACAATGTCTATTTCGATTCGATGACCGTCATCGTCGCCTTTGTCCTGCTTGGAAAGACGTTGGAAGCGAGAGCTAAATTTTCCGCTAAAGAAGCCTTTCTAAAACTGACAAGAACTCTTCCTCGGCGCGGCAGAAAACTGAATGACAAAGGAAATTATGAATTTGTTCCCGTAAAAGAGCTCGTTGTCGGCGACACTCTCGTCGCCTTCGCCGGAGAAAAAATCGTTCTCGACGGAAAAGTCGTTGTCGGCGTTGGTGTATGTGACGAATCGATCATGACGGGAGAGCCAGTTCCGGTCACAAAAAAGGAGGGCGACATTGTCGTTGCCGGCACTATATTGCAGCAAGGGGAGCTGCGGTATACTGTGACTGCACCGCCTGAAAAATCGCTCCTCTCTCGCATTGTGGAGATGACTCATGGAGAATTAGGAAAGAAGCAGGGATATGTCCGCCCTGCAGATATCATTGTACAGTGGTTTATTCCTGCCGTGTTCGCCATTGCTGCACTGACGGCAATTGTGATTTTGCTTGCCGGTATCGACGATGGGGCCGGTGTAGTCAACACTGCCGTGTTGCGCATGACAGCGATTCTTTTAATCTCCTGTCCCTGCGCCATTGGAATTGCCGCTCCGATTGTCGAAGGGTATTTGATCAATGCGTTAGCGCAAGAGGGCGTCATCGTCAGAAATAGGGGGGTTTTAGGTCTATTAGGAAAGGAAGACACCTATATTTTTGATAAGACAGGAACTGTCACTAACGGTCGCTTTAGCGTTCTTAGTGGCATCGAACAGTTGTCGCGATATCACCAAGCGATTCTTAAAAAATTGGTGTCGCATAGCAATCACCTTGCTTCTCGTGCTATCAAAGACGCGATAGCAATTGAAGCTGCTGCCGGTATCGATGTTGTAGAAGTGATTTCCAAAGGAATGATTGGCAGTTGCGATGGCAGCGTCTATTTACTTGGATCACGACTTTTTATGTTAGAGAATGGCGTCGTCATACCCCTAAAAACTAATCCGATCACGACCTGTTATTTTGCTGTCAACGGTGAATTGATCTCTCAAATCCATTTGGGAGATACTATCAGGGAGGAGGCGTTTGATGCCGTTGTGGGATTAGACGACACTTGGACAGTTTTGCTCTCCGGAGACCAAGAAGCCACTGTAAGCGAAATTGCAGCTGCCTGTCAGTTCAAATCGTACGCATGGGAGCGTACTCCCGCGCAGAAGATGGAGTATGTGCAGAAAGTAATTGAAAAGGGACATGTTGTTGCAATGGTTGGAGACGGTATTAATGATGCTCCGGCGCTGACAGCGGCGCAGATTGGCATTTCGGTTGTCACAGCATCTGATTTGTCGATACAAGTCTCTGACATCTTGCTCACCACTCCGAATTTAACTGTAATTCCTAAAATGAGGGAGATGGGAAGCCTTGCGAGACAGGTGGTGAATCAAAATCTATTTTGGGCTTTCTTTTATAATGGTGTTGGCATCGCCATCGCCGCTGCGGGGTTGTTAACCCCGCTTTATGCGGCAGTGGCGATGGTCTTGAGCAGTCTAATGGTTGTGGGGAATGCTCAGAGAATCAAATCGCTATAGTGATAGGCGACTGTCAGGACAAACGTCACAGCAACCGGAGTTTTCACCCAAGTGAACCCCCACAGTTTGTAAGCGATATTTGCCAAGCTCAGAACAATCAGCGCCGGGTAGCAGATTTGCAAGATCGGCGCTAAAATCTTTACGATTCCCGAAAAGTTTAATGTCGAAATAAAAAACGTGACAAGAAGCGTTCCGATCAGAGCAGGGATGTAGCCCACACGATTGGAGGACACTTCGTGGTGGATGAATTCCGCAAAGACCGATGCCAATGCAATCGCCGTTGTCAAGCATGCCAATGCAACAGCCACGCAAGCAACAACTCCGGCGTAGGGGCCTAGAAGCTGTTGGCTCAAGTTTCCGATCAATTGATCGGAAGGACTACCAGCTAAGCTAGCACCGTGGATGGAGGCAACAAGGCCGAAACCAATGTAAACGATACCTAGCAACGCCGCGCCGATGCAGCTAGCTTTCAGCGTTTGTTTGATCAGTAATTGGTAGTTGCCATGTTCCGAAGCGTCGACCCCTTTTTTCAAGCATACCAGAACAACAGAAGAGAAGAAGAAGGCGCCTAGAAGGTCCATCGTTTGGTACCCTTGGCTTAAGCCGTGCACGAAAGCATCGAAGCTTGGCAGTGTCGATACCGGAGTTTCAACTGAATACACCAATCCTAGAACGATGATAAGCGCTAGCGCACCAAGCAAAAAAGGAGTTAGGACGTAGCCTAAAAGATCGATCAGTTTGCTTTGTTTGTAGGTGAATGCAAATATGAGCACGCAGGAGATCAAACTGAAAGTGACGATCGATAGCGAAGGGACGTAAATATTGATAGCAGCATAAGAGAGAGCCACGCAGCGAGGGATCGCGCCAAAGGGGCCGATGAGTGCCATGATGACGCAGGCCAAAATGAATCCCGGAACCTTGCCGATTCTGTTAAAGAAATTTTTTGCATCGCCGTCGAATAGAGTCATAGCAATAAGGCCGATGAATGGGACGCCGACAGCAGTAATAAGGAATCCAAGGATCGCGTAAGAAACTTGATCTTGAGCGAATTGTCCGAGGGCTAAAGGAAACACCACGTTTCCCGCTCCGAAGAACATGGAAAACATCGCTAAACCGGTAGCTAATGTCGTAGACTGCGGCGCAGTGGAACTCATAATAAAACACCTTTTATTGAATGTAGGGAACAACATAGTAGCATAAAAGTGATTTTTCTTCAACGTGTTTGATATTGGTAAGTTTACCACTGAGCCAGTGAGAACACTGAGAAGGTTTACAAAATTATCGTTATATCGTTTCATCGTTTTATCGTTGAGATAAAGTTTGAGGCAAAAAAACGATATAACGATGGAACGATAGAACGATGAAAATTGATATGTCTGATATATTCACACCGTTATTTTTTCATTTAAGACTCAAATTTCTCATAAATTCTCAGTGATCTCTGTGACTCAGTGGTAAGCCCGCCCGCTTTGAGTTGACTTTCCGTGAGCGACTATGGCAGAATAGTCCTTATTACGAACATTTGACTATCGGGATTAACCATGAAAAATAAAATTACTGTTTGCCCTTCGATACTCGCTTGCGATTTCGGCCATCTTGCTAAAGAAGTAGCAAGAGTAGAAGAAGCGGGGGCTGACCGCATCCATATCGACATAATGGACGGGCAATTTGTACCGAATTTGTCGATGGGACCTCAAATCGTCGCCGCTATCAATAGAAACACCGATTTATTTCTCGATGTGCACCTCATGATGTACAACCCTTACGACTATATCGAACGGTTTGTCGCTGCCGGTGCCGATCAAATTACTTTCCATTTTGAAGCCACCGAAGATGTGGAAGAGACACTTGAGTATATCCGAAAGTGCGGCGTGAAAGCTGGGATTTCGTTCTGTCCCGAAACAAGCATGTCTATGATCCCGAAATATTTAGACAAATGCGACAAAATTTTGTTGATGACGGTCAATCCGGGCTTTGGGGGACAAGAGTTTATGCCTGATGTTCTCAATAAAATTCGTTTTACTCGCGACGTTTGCGACCGCCTCAATATTAGAGCCGGTGGTGTCACAGCAAAACCCGGAGAAGATCTCCCTCCTTTCGACATTCAAGTGGATGGCGGCATTAATGCCGAGACTGCGAAGTTGTGTGTTGAAGCCGGAGCTAACGATCTCGTCGCCGGGACATATCTTTTCTCCCTACCGAATATGCGGGAAGGGATTGAAATTTTACGCAACGTTTGATCTTGCTAAAAATTATTAGAACCAGAGAAACTACACCTATAAATTAAGAGGCATCCCGATGGTAGCAAGTAGTAATTTAGCCCCTGGAATGACGATTTCCATTAGCGGTAAACTTTTCCGCGTCGAATCGTCCTTGAAGGTCACCGTTCCGAAGGGAACACCGTTCATC
>CAMFKA010000161.1 GCA_945957185.1 uncultured Chlamydiaceae bacterium
CCAGGTCGTCTCGACCTGGTATCTCAGTGGATTTACATATTCGTGAGGCTTTCAACCAGAAATAGAAAGCAAGCCAAGCCTGCCCACGAGCTAATTGCCTTTATAATTAAAACCTGTTAATTGTTAGTAATAGGTTATGTTTATAAGGAGGATTTATGAGTGCAAGCAATGTAGGCAGCTCTTCCGGTGACTACCCAAAATATCCTCTCCCATCCTCCTCTTCAACTCGGCAGCCTTCTTCTCAGGCCACCAGAGTGAAAAAAACATCCCAGGGACGTATAAAATCTCATAAATCGGAGAGCCAAAGCCCCAAAAGCAGAAAAATCACCCTCAAACGCACAGCATCGGTAAACGGAATAGAAAAATATGAAGAAAAAAGCCAGGACATTAAAAAGAAATGTGGGCAGCTCTGGGATTGTATCGACCGGCTTCCACATAAATCGGGTGGGTTTTTGTATTCTTTTCGTCTAAAGGAACCCTTCAGAACCGATCCTAATGCCCCTTTTTCTGCAACGATGCAACAAAAAATTAAAAGGCAGGAGATTTCCCCTGCGGATGAGCCTGATCACGAAAGGCTTATTAAATTACTAACGATTACCGACAATATCGAAGAATATGCTCAAAAAAATGCAGCTGTTCGTTTGGCAGGGCTGAAAGAGGAGCTATTAGGCAGTTTAAATATACCTAAAGAAATGCTGCAGGAGCTAGCAGAATATAAATTTTATGCGGTAAAAATGGGTATCGAAGAACAATCCAAAGAGTTAGATGCCATATTTGACCAAATTCAAAATGAACTTTTTGAATATTTTGACAATGAAATGTCCTATGAGAATGGTGCAAAACTTGCAGGTTTAATCGACAAGCTGCAGCCCTATTTTGTACGAGAAGAGCTGCGCAAATCGGTGGAAGATCCTAATTATCTCGTTAGTTTTCAAGAAGATCTTTCTGACGCTAAACTGCTACGTAAAATAGGCTACAAGTATGCATATGATCCCCGATATGAAGATTACATTCTTACAATTCCAGATAGAGTCGTGCATGAGTCGCGATTTGTATCGCTAAGCAGTAAACTACCTGCGCTTTCCGACATCAACTTCGTCGAAGCGAAAGGAAAGTCGACCGACAGGGTATTCATTGAAGATCTATTAATGTATGACGTTGCTATCTCTCAAGATGAAGAATTTCTTCATGATACTACAGTGCATTTAGCACGAACAATTCGCATGATTAATAAACTGTCTTTTTCAAATCCTCCCGTGTCCTACAAAGAGGTGAAAGATCGAATTAAGAAAGTTGGAATGGAAATGTACCAAATACTCCTAGCTTTAAGACATCAGGTCAAAGGGGTTTCACGGGAAGGGATAGATATGCAAAAGATAAAAATGTATGAAACGGCTCTTGCTTATTTTTTAGATGGGGCTTCGGCTATTGCTGATTATTCTGTCATTAGTGACAGGTCGAACGACGACTTAAAAAAGCTCGATTTTGCAGAACCATTTAATTACATTCGTGCGATTTTCGGCGAAGAGACCCTCACTCTCGACAATTTAGAAGCTGTTGACGCAGAATGGGTCGCAACAGTTCAGCGCGTTTCGAAAGCGCTAAAAGCTGTTGCAAGCGAGATAAAAAACCAAAGGCAATCAGAGTCCTAAACCTAAAGTGCGAGCATCCGTTCTACTTCGCCAAAAACCGGAGGCTGGAATACAATGCCTATGTGCCCTGCACTGAATTCGGTAAAGTGGCTATCGTTCGGCAGGCCTCTTGTTTTATGACCCATCAGAGCATCGTATTTTGCTGTGATGTTAAAGATCTGATTTTCCGGCTTTCCCGCACTTATCAACGACTCAAACTCCTCTGCAGTAGTGGGATTTGCAATCGTTATCACCTTTCCAATATGAGGGTTGATGGCTTTAGGAACCGATTCAATAAATTTCAAATCACCCAAAGTGTCTGGATTTTGATCTTCAATACTACAGCATTCTGGCGTATAAGTCGCAGCCAACGCCAAATTACTTCCCATCGAATGCGCAACCAAATCGACCTGTTGAGGAGCTCCCCCATGACGTGATTGGTACAATTGTTGAATTTCCGCGATTTTAGTGTGTACTCTGTTTAAGTGCTCCGGTGTGGTGATTCCACTGCCAACATCAATCACAAAAACAGATCGTCCCGCTCTTTGCAGTGAAGTAGCCAGATCACCCAAATACTCGCATGAACCTGCTGCTCCCGGTAATAATAGCACAGGATTGTTAAGAATACCTCTCGCATTAATGTTCTCCAAGCCATACTGCTTCGGATCACGGTATTTGCGGTTATAATAAATCGCACGAAGAACTGCAGGGGTTTCTAAAAATAAAGTGGCTAACGCGACGCCTAATACTTTATGGCCGCTTTTGCTTAATTTTTCTAATAAACATTTGTTGACGTGAAAATAATATTCGTAAATTGCTGTACCGATCTGAGAAATTGATTTTGCTACAGCATTCACTCTAATCATGATAGCGTTTTGTCTCGGGGGTGTTGCAGACTGCTCGCTGCTGACCATGTTTTCAGAAGATTGTTTTACTCTATTAACGCACATCTCTCCACCTAATATTAAAATGTTATTAAGAGGGTAATTATAAAATAAAAATATTAAGAAAAGATAAAGATTTGATTAAAATAAGGTTATAGCGAAAGTGATTCAAAAGGCGCTAAAGTTCGATACTTTTTGAAAAAAACGTACGAATAGCTACAGATGATCTTATTGAATAAATAACCACTGAGCCAGTGAGTACACTGAGGATTTATGAGAAATATGAGAGTAGAGTCATATCGTTCAATTATCGTTGCGTCGTTGAAACAACTCTCCTCATCTCATTCTCTCTCTGTGATCTCTGTGGCTCGGTGGTTAATTATGCAAAAAGGCTGCTACAGTTTGGGTCTCGCAAACTCACGTCGTATTTGATGGATAGAGTGTGCGGAAATGCCTATATTTTCAAATATATGAGCAAATGTCGCAGCCCAAAGGTTGCCTGTCAGTTCTACTAATCCCCCAAACAACAAGCCCGCCTTAAAAGTGGAAAACAACACAGCGGCATTCATTTTGTTGCCTCCCTGCACCCCTATGTAAGAACTTTTCAAATGCAACAAAGCGAATGGAATGGCAGCGCATACCACCCTACCCACTTTAGTGCTTATGGGCTCGTCTTTTTGTTTTGAACGACCCAAAACTGTTTGTTGAAGTACACCCCGAAAAGCAACCTCCTCGATAATTGCTCCCAAGATTAAGTATCTGAAAGTCAAATTAGTCAAAACTCGAGATGATTTAATCCCATCATGAACCTGCTCTTTGAGATAATTATGAAGAACACAGTCTTTCTCAAAAATTTTCATAGCATCCGGCGGGATTTTCACTACATTCGAAACGACATAAGAGAGTGGATATGCAGCCATCGCAAAAGGGAGAGCATACAAACCACCTTGTACGACACATTTCTTGTCAAAAGGATAATATCCGTCCCTGTGGTAGCTAAAAATTTCTCGTGTAAACATGCACTCAGTCCCTACTGTTGTTTATAAGTTGTCGTATCGGTACAGAAGTATTGCAGCTCTTCTCGATGTTGATTCAATTGCTCTAAAGTCTCGTTATAGTCAACTTTTTCATTTGTCCGAAAAAGATTGTCCAATCCCAAAAATCTCATTAGCGAAAACGCTTTTCCCATCGCTTTTTCGATGAGTTCTACATTTCTTTGGCCGTGGAGATTTGATTGCAGCAGCTGAGCCACTCGCTCGAAATGTCCAGCCTCTGCAGCTTTCTCTAAGGGGGTTTTTCCCTCTTCAAACGTCAATCCGTTTCTATAAAATACGCCTATCATTGAGTCGTCTTCGTTATCCACAGCATCATTTAAGAACGAGATAAATTCGGAACGCACACAAGGGTTTGGCGGAGAAAGATGTCCTAAGGCAAAGACTGCATCAGCTAATGCAACGTTTTTCTCTATGACAGCTCTATTCAAAATTGTGATGCTCATCTTCCTAATTTCATCGCTAAACGTCTTCATAGCAGGAAGCAATCTAAACAGCTTATCTGTAGGCCAATCTCGGATATCCAAGCCTTCTACGGTTGCACCTAACTCGATGAATTGTTGTGCCAAAGCACCATTTTTTTGTGCAAAAGCGTACTCAAGCGGGCTGACCCGTTGCCATGTCAGAGGAGCAAAAATAGTTCTTTGGTAGATCGACGCTGCAAAAATCGATCTTATATCTCGCATCTGATTTTCATTGTAGATGGACAGTTTTTGTATTAGTATTTTTTGAACGCGCATTGGCAAATCGAATACCAGGAATTCACCGGGAGCTCTTTCTAATTGGTGCAGAGATCTTGTCAATTGTCGGTATTGAGTAGAAAAGAATACCGCTGTAGTTAATTTACTGATCAACTCTTCTCGGGAAAAGGATTGAATTTGACTGTCCGCATCTAACAGGGCGTCGTCGACATCTTCGCAAATAGGTTCGCAATTGATCTGTAAAATAAATTTACACAAGTACTCTCCATACTTCTCAGGAGGAGACAATCTTAATCCGCTAAAAGCCATGTCTAGAGCGCGCTCCTCACCAAAATTATCGACTAACGATTCAAATATACTTCTTATGTAGTTGTCGACATTGATTTGACAAACGGTTTCCGGTTCACGAACGGTGGGTATGTCCCGTGTTTCTGCGCAATTGCCCCGCGGTAAGTTCATTCTTGCATAACTTAGGAGCGAACTGTCTGCTTGAGTTGCTTGGATTCCCATAAATAACCTCTTCAAATATAAAGTTAACGGTCTTTGTACAAT
>CAMFKA010000162.1 GCA_945957185.1 uncultured Chlamydiaceae bacterium
CTATAAAATCAGTCGCGCTCGCGCTCTAGCTGCAATTTCCCTTCAAATTTTCCTTCAAATTTTCCTTAAATTGACGACATTGAGCTACCCGCGGATGTTGAGAACTTCATTCATCTCTTCGTTGAGGCGATGCATAATTTCTGCAACCTTTTGCAGCATCCTCGCAAGCCTTGTCAACGTGTGGAAACTGAGCTGATCGTCCAGCTTTTTGTACGCCGTTGTGAATTTTTTCTCCAATTCTTTCACTTTATCCAAGATTTCCTTGTGCTCTTCGGGAGAAAAATTAGCTTCATTCACATTTTGAATCATGCTATTGAGCGCATTGATTCGACTTTGGAACCGCTCCCCTTTCAAACGGAGATCTAATTCAAATTTTAGAAGCTCTTCTTTCGGAAGGTGATTGATAGTCGGTTGATGGATCTTTTTCTTGTCGTGCATCTCTTTCGCTTTGTCAATCGTATCCTTTTGGATTTTATCGATCTCCGAATTTAACGCGTCTAGCTGAGTGTCAAATTTTGCAAGCCGATCATGCACGCGCTCCAAAGTAAAAGATTTGTCCTTGGGAGCTGCGGAATCTACGTCTAAAGAATCGTGGCTTGAATTTAGATCTGTATCTAAATGATTTTGATGTGAATCAATGTCCATACCATTCTCTTCGTCCTCGTCTTCCCCATTGTCAACGTAAAGCATCGGACGGAGAGGAGCACCTCGTTGCAGTGGAGGTACCGAAGTGGATTCTGCGGGGGCGATAGCATCCAGTGCTGTCTTATCGGTTTTATCAATGAGGGGGGACGTGCGCAATTCATGCGTCTGTACCGTTTCGGTAGTATTCTTTTGCGGAGTAACGCCATCTGTGTGAACGGGATGCATAAAACCTCTCTCTATTATTCTCTTCTCACTCAATTATAACTATAATTTTAAGTAATGTCAATTCATTTTGACTTAAATTGCACCGTTTGGTATTATTAAGAACTCTTAATAATAAAGGAATGTTTTATGTCACCTTTAGGTAGTAATAATAATTTTACGTTAGCTCGAGCAGAACTCACAAGATCGCCACAAAAACCAATAGGATCGCGTAAATATCAAAAGTTAGCCGGGGAAGAGTTTGAGGGGTGCAGATACAATCTGATTGGTTTATTTACCGTATGCTGCTTAGTATCATCCTGTTGCTGTCTCCATCCTTTCAGACACAAACTTTTGGATAAAATTACTGAATTCAAGAATAGTTGTATTGATCTCATTGGAATGCTTTTTGGAATTTGCTTTCCCGATGCAATGAACCGCCACATCCAACAAGATACCCGATAAATTTGCCCGTGATAGACTTGAATATCACGAAATCCTCTTCCTTCTTCAAGGAACAATAACAAGACAACGCGGAGACACGGAGACGCAAAGACGCGGAGAATTTTTAAATTAAAAACTCCGCGCCTCAGCGTCCCCGCGTCTCCGCGTTATCCAGTTCCTCTCATTGGGTGTTGCTGTCAATTTATTAACATTGACCGGCTTTGATCCTATCAAAATGCTCCCGATCCACCCACGAGCACCCCAACGGCGTCTGAGGCTTCACAGCCCCATGAAAATCAGACCCCCCTGTTTTAATCCACCCTTTGGTGTTTGCAATTTCAATCCAACGCAGTTCATGTTCGGGAGAAAACCGGCTATACCAACATTCGATCCCATCGAAAGGGATTTTAAGAACTTGTCTTAACAGGCTTGGGGGAGTAATCAAATGAGGGTGAGCAATCACTGCTATCCCTCCGGCACCGTGGATGATCTCCAAGGTCTCCTCAATCGTAAACACTTTTCCTTGAGCATAACACGACTTGTTTTCGCCCAAATACAAATTAAAAGCTTCCTGAACAGAAGAGACATACCCCTTCTTCATCATCGCGAGCGCGATATGTGGTCTGCCGGTCGACTTATCATTAAGCGCAAGGATCTCCTCTTCCAAAACCTCTTTTCCGATCGCTTTTAGCTTCCTGAGCATCGCCAAATTCCGCTCTTTGCGTCGATCTTGGTGGCTTTTACAAAATTTTAGCAGCGTCTCATTTGTCACATCGAAATTATATCCCAACACATGCACGCTTTCACCGTTGCAGTAAGTGGAAAATTCAACTCCTGTCACCACTTCCAAACCATATTTTTTTGTCAGATCAAAAAGTGTGTCGTACGCTTCTATGGTGTCGTGATCGGTGATCGAAATTCCGCTCAAACCAATCTCTTTTGCGAGTTTGACAATCTCTTCAGGGGTGAAAGTGCCATCGGAAAAAGTGGAATGGATATGCAAATCTGCGCGGAAGTCATTTTTCATGAATCTCTCCCAAAGATGAAATAATACGAATCTCCCGACTTAATGTAATCCCTGTTTTTTGTTTCACTTGCTCTTCCACTTTCTCTATTAAACTGATCATTTCGGCAGAGCTCGCCCCTTCTCTATTGACGAGAAAATTAGCATGCATCTCCGAAACAGCTGCGCCGCCAACGGCACACCCTTTAAGCCCTACCTTATCAATCGTCGCTCCTGCCGATATTGACCCTTCCGCTGGATTAACAAACACGCAACCTGCAGATTTTTCGTGGTAAGGCTGCGTCTTTTTTCGGTATTGAAATAGCTCCTGCTGTCTAGCGCGCGCATCTGCAGAGGAGTGTAATCGAAATGTTGCAGAAAGAATCACTCCCGACATTTTTTGGAAAGGAGATGTCCGGTAGCTAAACGTTAAATTCTCCTTACGGAAACACTCGATCTCTCCATTGGAATGGAGAAATTCCACCTCTTCCAACGCATCGCAAGTTTGCTGTCCGTTTGCTCCGGCGTTCATAAACACCGCTCCTCCTACCGAAGCAGGAATTCCGGTGGCAAACTCAAGTCCCCCCCATCCCTCTCTCGCTGTTCGCGTTCCTAGCAGCGAAAAGCTAAAACCCGCGCCCACTTTAAAAACTCCGGGTTCCGGAATAGCGTAGCTGTCAATTTTAATGTGAAAAAGAACGCCTTCAAACCCTTGGTCGGAAAAGAGGCAATTCGACCCTTTTCCTAAAACAAAATAGCGGATGCCGGAAGCCTTGCACTCTTGAATGGCAGTGCGACACTCTTCAACACTATGAATTTCAACGTAATACTGTGCGGGACCGCCGATACCTATCGTCGTTAGATCACTCAGCGGGATCGATTGTTTCCAGTTGCTTCTCGGCATTGAGCAGGTTCTCCATCTTTTCTTGAATCAAATCTTCGTTCTTTTGGAGAGTTTCTGCAAGAATTTTTATTTCTTCTAAATTTTTGGGTTCTCCGGTGCGCTCTTTATAAATGGCGTCGAGGAGAGCATTCACGAAGTTAGCGGATTCGGGAGTTCCGAATTTACGAGCCAAGCGCAACCCTTCAGCGATCACAACTTTTGGCGGCATTTCGGGATCGTGGAGCAATTCGTAGCAAGAGAGGCGCAAAATATTCTTTTCGACAGTTTGGATTCGTTCAAAAGCGTAGGAAGTGGAAGTTTTAGCAATTAGAGCATCGATCTCCTCTTTGCAAGCAACAATCTTCAGCACTTGGTCGAATGCTTCCCTCACTGTCTTTTTTGTCACTTGCAGCTCTTTCATTAACAAGGAGATAATCTCATCCTTATCGGAGCCGCCCAATTCAAGGGAGTAGAGCGCCTGAAAAACGATTTCTCGAAATTTTTGCTGTGGAAGAGCCATTGAGTATCACCAAATTTTAAAAGATTGAGAATGGAACCAGCATAACAGAAAAACCGTTTTCTAGCCACCACTATTCCCTATCAATATTATACCCCTTGCGTAAAAATGCTAAAGCGGTAAGACTCAAGGTAGGTGTTTATATGAAGGGAGATCAAGGTTATGCTGTTTGATTTGGAAATGATTACAAAATACTATAATGAACTTGCAAAAAAGCTAGAAAAAGCAAGACGCGTGATGGGACGCCCTCTCACACTGACCGAAAAAATCCTCCTTTCCCACGTTGTCGGTGACCTTAAACAGCCCCCCATCCGCGGAAAAACCTACGTCGATTTCAAACCTGACCGCGTGGCAATGCAAGATGCTACCGCCCAAATGGCGCTTTTACAATTCGCTTCCGCAGGAAAAAAACGAACAGCTGTCCCCACCACAGTTCACTGCGACCACCTTATCCTCGCCGAAACCGGCGCCAAAGAAGACCTCGAACGTGCAACATCGGAAAGTAAAGAAGTTTTTGACTTCCTTCAAAGCGTCTCCAACAAATACGGCATCGGCTTTTGGAAGCCCGGCGCAGGAATTATCCACCAAGTGGTGTTAGAAAATTACGCTTTCCCCGGCGGTATGATGATCGGTACCGACTCCCACACCCCTAACGCAGGGGGATTGGGAATGATCGCTATCGGCGTCGGCGGCGCTGACGCTGTCGATGTCATGGCAGGCATGCCTTGGGAACTGAAACTCCCTAAAGTGATCGGAGTGCGCCTTAAAGGGAAAATGAGTGGGTGGACCTCCGCAAAAGACGTTATCCTCAAACTCGCAGGGATCCTCACTGTCAAGGGTGGCACCGGCGCTGTGATCGAATATTTCGGGGAAGGCGCTGCCTCTATCTCCTGCACCGGAAAAGGCACCATCTGCAATATGGGAGCAGAAATCGGTGCAACGTGTTCGATTTTCCCTTACGACGAAAGAATGGACGTCTATCTCCGCGCAACAGGAAGAGATAAAGTTGCTGATTTAGCAAAACCATTAGCCGCACACCTGGTTGCCGACCCGGAAGTGGAACAAAATCCCGAAGCCTACTACGACC
>CAMFKA010000163.1 GCA_945957185.1 uncultured Chlamydiaceae bacterium
CCCCCCCTCGACTAGTCGTCGGCAGCGTCAGATGTGTATAAGAGACAGGTGTTACGCTTTCCTTATCAGGAGTTAGTGTGAAAGATTTTTTTTCCAAATTTTCCAAAATTGCCGATGGGGAAGTTTTTGAAGCCAATCTCACCGCTCCTTACGACCGTACTCACCATCCCGTTAAGCTGAGAAGCGTGACTGTAAAAGGAAAGCAGCAAGTCCAGATTACTGAACGAGATGGGCAGAAGTCTCTCCATCGAAATATCTCCTTGTCAGTCGCGATCGAGACAATCGAAAAACTCCTTCACAGTTATAAACGACTCCAGATTATTTTTCCCCATGAAACGATCGAATGGCTAGCAAATCGCAAGGGGGAATGGCAGAAGCAACAAGTCAAAACAACAAGTAAACCTCTTGAATTGACTCACAACCGCAAAAAGCAGCACCTTCTTCCCGAGGGGAAGCCGATCCCTTTTTTGGTGCATTTGGGAGTGATGAAACCCGATGGCTCTGTTTATCCTGCTAAATACGATAAATTTAGGCAGATCAACAGATTTTTGGAGTTGGTCGATGATGTCATACGGACATTGCCAAGCGATAAACCGCTGACGATTATTGACTTCGGCTGTGGGAAGGCGTATCTCACTTTTGCTCTCTATTATTGGATGCAAGAGTGTTGCAAAAGGCCTGTCAACATTTTAGGTCTCGATCTTAAAGAAGATGTCGTCCGCTTCTGTCAAGAGACCGCTCGCCACCTAAAATTCGAACATCTTAAATTTGAAGTAGGCCGTATCGAAACAACCGAAATGAATACACCTGTCGATATGGTTGTCACGCTCCACGCATGTAACACAGCAACCGATGCTGCTTTGGTGAAAGCTCTGCAATGGAAAGCGAAGGCAATTCTGTCTGTTCCTTGCTGTCAGCATGAGCTTTTTAAACAGATCGATTGCCCCACTCTGAAACCGCTGTTAAAGCACGGCCTTCTGAAAGAGCGATTCGCTGCGCTGGCAACGGACGCCGCAAGGGCAGAGCTTTTGGAGATAGCGGGGTATCAGGTGGACATTGTCGAATTTGTCGATCCCGAACACACGCCTAAAAATTTAATGATCCGCGCGGTTAGAGGAAAAAAGAAGGGAGATTCTTCCGATTACCGCAAATTTGTAGAATTTTTGTCTGCTCGCCCCACCATGGAAGCGGCGGTGAAGGCTATGACAACGGATTTCTGAAACAGTTGTTGCGAAATTTTTTGAATGGCTCTATCATCCCGTACATCCAAGCCTGTAGCACAACTTCGGGAGAATGCTCATGCGAACTGTCCCTCTTATATTGTCGATCGCTCTTGTAAGCCTTGGAATAGGTGGCGGAATAGGTTATTGGCAATTTCACTCTACAAACGATTCCTATATAGATGATTTTTCTCAGGATGAAATTGAAGACCAAAACCATGTACAGGCGTATTTAGAAAGCTTTCACCCCAATGAAGCTGCAAAAATCCTACAATTTTATCGCGGCTCTTTGAATGATCAAACCGAGATAGGTCAACGATGGATCTCGTTAGCAATTTTGACAGCTATCGAATTGCGCGATAAAACCGAACTTGCCACGCTCTATCACGAATATCCCGAGTGGTTTTATGACGATGAACCTGCTTCTCTTTTAGTTGCCGAACATTTTCTTCAAACTCACGAATTGGACCTATACGGAAGTCTTAGATCCCGCTGGGCCTCCCGTTCTGCGCAATTCCCCGAAAAATGGGGAATCCTCGATTCGAATCGCCTCGAAATGGAAGGGCGCCGAGCAGAAGCGTTAGTGTTGTTAGGCACTCTTAAATTTCAAGGGGATAAAGACACTAACCGCCTGATTCGTATGGCTATGTTGAGTCTTCCCGAATCCCCCTCTAACGCTTGGGACTACCTGAGCGAAGCTTTGAAAAACGATCCCAAAAATCCAGACCTCCGCATGTACCGCGCCAGGTTGCTAGAAGCGGAAGATAGGCCGACATTGGCATTGTCAGAGCTAAACGCAGCTGTGCAGACCGATCCTAAAAACCCGTTTATCCGCGATCATTTGGTAGAATTCTATGTCAAAAGACAGCAATTCCCTGATGCCCTCCGTGTTCTTTCCGAAGGCTTGCAATACCCCACCATCGATGCGACATGGGTAAAAGTGGCTTTTTGGGAAAAAGTTGCCGGTCCGGCTAATTTGGAATGGAGCAGCCACGAAATTCCTTTAGGTTCTATCAAACCTTTCATCACTTACATTTTAGACCTCCCTGAAGATCAATTTTGGGACGCAAAAGCGTTCCAAAAGCTTCCTAATTATCAACATTACACGAAAACACAGCCGGTATCTGTCTGGCTGCGATTTTTTGACCTCCTCAAAAAAGGGCGCGAAAATGACGCTGCTGAATTGCTTGTCCTGAACCCTTTCCAAAACTCCTACCTCAATCCTGAATTGGAATTGGGCTTCAGAAGAATCCTTAACTATCGCCTCAACGGCTCTTTAGTCGTAAACGAAAATTCCTTTAACACCATCGATAGCTATCCCACCGATGTTTCCGCTCTTAATTTTGACTCCCTTTCTTTCTTGGATCAGCTAACTCTTTTAGCACGTCAAGAGGCCATAAATCCCTATTTTGTCATGCCACAGAAAATTCAAAATCTTCTCGACGGTCCCCTGGCCTATGTTGCGCTACTTCTTTCCCAAAATTGGAACCAAGCGGCGATTGTTTTGAATCCGCTGTCCACTTTTCCGGAAAATATTCCCTCTTGGGTAGCTGTAAAGATGTCTCGCGCAATTCAAGGAAATTACGGCATTGTGACGGCGCTTCAATTTGCAAATCAACAGCCTGCTCATCCGGAGCTACAGTTGCGTATTGCGGAACTTCTGGTAGCTAAAAAAGCTCCAGTCGAAGCGATCGATATTTTGGATAATCTAAGAGGCTATCAAGGAGAGGTGGGTTCAAAAGCGGCATGGCTGCTGAGCTTGCTCTATATCGATCAAAAGAGCCTCGATCTGGCTCGTGAGATTATTATGAGTCATCCCAAACTGTCCTCTGATACTCTTGGACAAGAAGGGCTAGCGCGCATTGCCCTTTTAGAGGGCAATGTAGCACAAGCAGAACGCATCTACCTGACGATTCAGGACCGCTCAGCTGAAGCGCGTTCTTATTTAGCAAGAAAAGCGTTTTTGGAAAAAGATTGGACAAAAGCGCGTGCGCTTACATTAGCGCTCATCCAGGAGTTTCCAAATAATCAAGTGCTGCGCGATAACCTCTTAAAAATTAACAGCGAGATCAAACAGATCTCTATGCGGGATGGAGTTAAGTAATGTTTCGAGGAAACCCGAAGCCTCTGAGAATAGGGTTTCTGGTCAGTCGATACCCCACAATCCCACACACTTTTATTTTAAGAGAAATTCTCCATCTCCGCGCAAAAGGCAATTTTGAGGTTTTTACAGCTTCCCTCAACCAACCCGATCGCCCGACTGAACGATTGACGGAAGAGGAGTGGCATGAAGTTAAAAAAACTGTCTACATCAAGTCAAAAGGGATATTGGGAAGCCTCGCAAGCGCCGTTTACTTTCTTGCTACTTCTCCACTTCGATTTTTTAAAAGCTTCTTTTTTGCGTTATCACTAGGGAAAACCGATATCACGCGTATTTTGTTCTCCTTTTTTCACTTCGGTGAAGCGTTAGTTCTCGGCCGTTGGATGCGTCAAAAGAAAATTCATCACTTACATGTTCATTTCGCCACTCCGGCATCTACTGTCGCGATGATTGCGTCAAAATTGACGGGTAAATCCTTCTCCATCACTATCCACGGGCAAGATGAGTTCTACGATATGACTCTTAACTTGCTAAAAGAAAAAATCACACACGCCGAATTCATTTGTTGTGTGGGTTACTACCCTATGAGCCAACTCATGCGCATTACGTCTCCGACGCTGTGGGATAAGTTTTCTCTGACTCGCGTAGGAATTGAGCCCTCACTATACGTTCCGGGAAAGCCCAGAGAAAACAAAATCCTCCGGCTTATCTGTGTGGGGCGCCTAGTGTCTGCCAAAGGACAGTATATCTTAATTGAGGCGCTTGCGAGGTTGCTAAACGAAAACTACGCTCTCGAATTAGTTCTGGTAGGCGATGGTCCAGAAAGGCATCTTCTCGAGCAACTGACAGTCAAACTCAAAGTAGAAGACCGCGTGATCTTTACCGGAGGCATCACCGAGGCCGATGTACTGCAACAGCTGAGCCGTGCCGATATTTTTGTTCTTCCCACCGTTTCTGAGGGGATATCCGTTGCGATCATGGAAGCAATGGCAATGGAAGTGCCTGTAGTTTCATGCGCTGTCAGCGCGGTTCCGGAGCTCATCCAAAACTACCACGACGGCATCCTTGTCCCTCCGGGGGACTTGGAGGCATTGTGCGCTGCCATGAAGTTACTTATCGAGAACGTGGAGTGGCGAATTGCCTTTGGCGCTGCCGGCCGAGAGAAAATTCAAACGAAATTCAATCTGTCAACGAACGTCGAAGTCTTTGGCGACATCTTGCAATCCCGCTTGAACCCTACCCCAGGAACAGGGTAACGCGGTGACTTTTTGGAGTGCTGCGACTCGTCGCAGCTTTCACTTCGCGCGACTTGTCGCGCGTTTTAGTCGTTTACACACAGGGTGAAGACGCATCGACAAGTCGATGCAAAGGAAAGCGGCGACAAGTCGCACGCACTCCAAA
>CAMFKA010000164.1 GCA_945957185.1 uncultured Chlamydiaceae bacterium
GTTGTAGTGAGCACAGCGAACGGAAACCTGGGTAAGATCAAAATACCAATCTGAGGCCTGAAAGGCCGACATAAATCCTTAAATTGATGCCTATGCCGAGGACGGCCTGGCTACCCCCTCATCTGGTGTAGACTTCAATAACCAAACACCAATCCGAAAAATTTGGGCAAGGGCAGGGGCACGGGCAAGGGCAGGGGATTTTTGGAAGTGGAGTTATTTTGTAGGCCGCGGTTTACCCAATTGCATCACGCGAGCACGTCGAGGAGCAGGTTTTGGTTTTTCCACTTCCGCGACTTCTGCGACTTCCGCAACCTTCGCTTCTACCACCTCAGCCACCTCTGCCACTTCCTGAACAACAGGAACCTCTTTGATATGCATATCAAATTCTTGCAGATAGTAGTTCACTTCATCGGAATCGGTGATCCACGAAAGCTCTAATATCGAAAGCAGCAACGCACGGTTTTGCTTCGTGTACTTGTCGGTTGGTTTGACGCTATCAACAGAAAGCAAAAGCTGTGACAGCCGTTTTTGAACGTGCCCTTTTGCGTACCCTTGGTAGGTGATCAATCGCTTTGTATTCGGAATGGTGTCTAAGCTTAAAAACTTTTTCACATCTTTGACAGCTTCATGCAGGCTTGTTAAATCTGCAGCATCATCGATCTGCTTCAATAAAGCTTCGAAGTCGGTGCTTTTGCAGGATAATTCTTCCGGTGTTAACGTTTTCTCCAACACCGGTCTGGCTATTTTCTCCAAGCCGTACACTTCCGTTTTACTTAAGAAATCGCAAAGCGGGATTTTTGCGTACTCTTGCTCTAGCTCGACAATGCGGTCGCTGATTTTTTTGTTCACAGCATCTGCAGCATCGACGTAGCGTTTAAAAACCAGTTTAAATTGGTTGTTAAAATCGTTTGATGGGGAGGCGAGATCGTGCTGGATCATTTCGATCAACTCGTTAGCAGTCGCACCCAAAACTGATTGTCGTTCTTTAGCGAGCGCTTGCAACTGAAGAGATAGTGCATCTGTCACGTCTTCATTAACGCTTTGAGTCATCGCCTTTTCTGCTGCTGTCACAAACACTTCAGAAGAGGCTATCTCCTTCTGTCCATCTTCAAACAGAAGGTGGCTGCCCATCACTGCGCCTTTGGAGTTGTATTGGAGATAAGCGATCGAAACCGAAGCATTTGGAATAAAAGCTCCAATTGCTTTTTTCGCTTCTGTCGCCATCTTAAGGCCCTGCGAAGTGTATAAGACAACGTCTTGGAAGCGAGATAATTTATCCACTTGCTGCCTAAACACACCAATTTCATGAACTGTGTCAGGGTTGTTGGCCAAATCGATAGCGCGAGTGATAAACGATTCGCCGAACAGGTAGTAGCGTGGAGCGTTATAGATCAGATTTTCCGCTCCCGGTCTAAAGAGTCCCAAAGCGTTGGGGGGAGTAAACCCTTGATTTCCGTCCTTAGTCGCCAGCTCTTTTAAAGGAATCAATTCGTTTTGTCTGAGGAATGCGTCGATCTCTCTGTGGCTGTTGCCGTCTAGTGTTTCAGTGTGCAGCAGGATGCGGTTAAGAACTCTCAAATCGTTAGTTTTACGAATTTCCATCGAACTTAAAGCGACAGCGATCGAATGTTTAGGGACGATCCACTGCTCCCAGCTTGGGGCCGGTTGAGCAAGCACTAGAAATTGAGTCAAATCTGTGCTGGTGTAGATACGAAGGATGTACGGAGTGTTATTAAAGCGCCCTTGCTGATCCAAACTGACCATAGAGTGGAAATTTTTCGCCAAAATTGCTTTTAGGCTGCTTTTAAGGAATTCCGGATCGGACCAGTTTTGATTTAGCGGACGCACTTGATAGAAGTTGGCGTAGTTCAGAGCCATCGAGATATCTGCTACAGCGCGAGCGGCTTTTAATTCCTCTTCCTGGCTGCGAGCAAGGAGAGTGTAATACCAATAGGAAAGGAAAATTGCCGTTAAAATAATGACGATAAGGAACGCTTTTACAAAAAGATTGATGCGAGCGCTTTTATCTTCCGGAGCCAGCTTTTGGTTTGGGTGTCCTTTCCTTGAAATGAATTTATCAATTTCGATTTCTGTATCGTCGTCCAGGTATTTGAGGTAGTCATCTTTTAGAGGTTGAACAACTTTAGGAGTTTCGCTCTCATCTGCATCCTCTTCTGTCTCCTCGTTTTTGACCTGCTCTTCTACCGGTTTCACAAACGCATTTTGCGCTTCCAGAAGTTCCACTTGTCTGACAAGTTCATCGATATCGAGGTCGGCGTACTCTTCCGATTTTAATTCTTGAGGAGAAGTCGGTGTTGGGCGGCTTTGAACTTCGCTGATGGTGCGTTCGAGGATGACAGGAATTTCATGTGCAGTGTCGCCCCACGATTCTTTCACCGGAGGAGCATTAAAATGGACTCGAATTAAGGTATTGCCGATTTGGAGGAGGTCGTTATCGTGGAGTGTTTTTTTCCCGAAGGGGAGCCCATTGATGGAGACGAACGGGTCATTCGCCTGATTCATTGCGATGTATTTTCCGTCACGTAATAATATTTTGACATGAACGGGATCGAGATTTTCTTCGGGAAGATGGATGTCCGCTTCGGAAGAATTTGCGCAGCCGAAGACGATCACGTCTTGGGTAAAGACATGTTCAACGGGGTTTGTGTCAGGGTTGATCACCAGCTTTATCATGCACGCTTCCAAAAATTTATAAACACCCTCTAACCCCCGAACTTTTATCACATTCGCGATAGAGCGTCAACGATAAACTTTAATTATACTTCGATTGCGGGGATCGTGTTGCATGAATCACGATCACGATCATATTTACCACTGAGCCACTGAGATCACTGAGGAGAGATGAGTTGGGGAGAGTTCAAGGTTCATTACGCAAATGATCATCACGATAAAATATATCGTATACAGCGGTTTTTATCGTTTTATCGTTATATCGTTATATCGTTTTTTTGCTTCAAACTTTATTTCAACAAGACTATTCTTAAAGTTCTCATTAAATTCTCAGTGATCTCAGTGGCTCAGTGGTGATTCATTGTGATTCAATGATGATCGCGATTTATGCAGCATCGTGACTCAAAATTGTGGAAATTTATCTTTAACGAGGCTATGATGGTCATCGCATACATCGAAGTTAAGGTGCACGTGTGAACAAATTTTTTAAATTCCTAGAGCCAGCTCCCGCGATTCCTGAAATGGATGATCCGGAGAAAATTGCAGCAGATTACCATGGATGGAGGATCCGTATCCTTTACTCCTCCATCGTGGGTTACGCCCTCTATTATTTCAGTAGAAAGAGTTTAACTTTCGCGATGCCGGGATTGATTGCCGACTTAGGCTTCGATAAGAGCCAATTGGGGCTGCTTGGAAGTATTTTAGCGATCTCCTACGGATTCAGCAAATTCTTTAGCGGTATCCTTTCGGATAAGTCTAGCCCTCGCTATTTCATGGCGATGGGGTTGTTTTTGACAGGGATTGTCAACATCTTTTTTGGACTCTCCTCCTCCTTGATCGTCTTCACAGTCTTGTGGGGATTCAATGGATGGTTCCAAGGGTTTGGCTGGCCGCCATGCACACGCTTTTTGACTCAATGGTACTCGCAGTCGGAGCGGGGATCGTGGTGGTCTACGATGAACCTCGCCCATAACATCGGTTCTTTCACTATCGCTTACTTCATCTACTTCTGCATGCAGTATGCCGGCTGGCGCTGCGCGATGATTATGCCTGGAGTAGTGTGTATTTTGGGCTCTTTCTTCCTGATCAATCGCTTGCGCGACACGCCTCAATCTATTGGTCTTCCTGCTATCGAAAAGTTCCGCAACGACTACGGTAACGCAACTGCAAAAGAGATCGCCTCCGAAGAGAAGCCGATGACAACAGGGGAAATCCTGAAAGAGTATATCTTTAAAAACAAAGTGATCTGGCTTCTCTCCGCCGCCTATTTCTGCGTCTATATTGTGCGCTCGGGGGTAGGGGAGTGGACATCTCTCTTCTTGCAGGAAGCTAAGGGGTACTCCCAGCTCGGCGGAAATAGCTGCGTCTCCGTCTTTGAAATCGGAGGATTTTTGGGCTCCCTCGCGGCAGGATGGGCTTCTGACTACTTTTTCCGTGCACGCCGCGGACCTGTTAACTTGCTATTTGCCTTCGGCATGTGTGCATCTGTGGGACTGTTTTGGTGCGTGCCTCCCGGATATCCCATTTTAGATACTGCTGCAGTGTTTTTGACCGGATTTATGATTTTTGGTCCCCAAATGCTGATCGGTATTGCCGCTGCAGAAAGCGTCCCTAAGCGCGCTGCCGCTACCGCTAACGGTTTTGTGGGGTGTGCTTCCTATTTTGGCTCTGCAATTGCAGGCTACCCTTTAGGCGCCGTTACCGATAAGTTCGGCTGGGAAGCTTACTTTATGTTTCTGATTGCGGCGTGTGTTCTTTCGGTGGTATTTTTGTTGCCGCTGTTTAGTTCGGACAAAAAAAGAGCGCCGGTGGGTGTTCCGGAGCAGGTAAAAGGATAAACTATGACATTTGTTCACCTCCATGGGCATTCGCAGTGTTCGATTTTGGACGCTTCCGCCGGTCTTGACGGCATTGCAGCCAGAGCCGCAAAGGAAGGGATGCCCGCGGTAGCGTTGACAGATCACGGTAACCTGTACGGTGCAGTAGAGTTCTTTAAAGCGTGTAAAGGGGCGGGGGTAAAGCCCCTGATC
>CAMFKA010000165.1 GCA_945957185.1 uncultured Chlamydiaceae bacterium
TACAGGCTTATAACCGATTTTAGCACACAAATCATCCGATCGAACTTTGTAAACAACCTCTAAGTGTTATCATACCGAGCCGGGAACGGCTCGGTAGCCTCGACTAAATAACAACCTCCATTCCTCTTGACGGGAAGACCCAAAAATCTTACACTCGACTTTACACCATTTTGAAGTCATTTAAACATCGGGAGAGACTCCATGGAAATTAAAAGAATACAAGCATCACTAACTCCCTACGTCATCGAAGACACCGGCCGGGGCGAACGTTCGATGGACATCTATTCTCGCCTACTTAAAGACCGCATCATCTTTATCGGCACAGACATTACAGACCAAGTCGCTAACGTCGTTGTCGCGCAGCTTCTCTTTCTGAAGATGGAAGACCCTAAAAAAGACGTTCATATTTACATCAACTCCTCCGGGGGATACGTGAGCGCTGGTTTAGCCATCTACGACACTATGCAATGGATCGGTTGCAACGTCAACACTTACTGCATCGGGCAGGCGTCCTCTATGGCGGCATTATTACTTGCTGCTGGGACAAAAGGGCGTCGCTACGCACTTCCAAACAGCCGTGTGATGATTCATCAACCTCTTGGTGGTGTCGGCGGTACATCTTCTGATGTCATGCTTCAGGCTGAAGAGATCATTTTCTTGAAAGGAAAGATGGCGCAAATTTTAGCGAACCACACAGGACAGACGTTAGAGAAGATTTTAGAAGATTCTGACCGCGACTTTTTCATGAGCCCCGAAGACGCAAAAACCTACGGCTTGATCGATGAAGTTGTTGTGTCGAAAGAGGAAAAAAAAGCTTAACCTAAGATAATACTATGGCAAAAACACCTACAAATCCTACCGAGATCGCCTGTTCATTTTGCGGAAGAACCGAAGATGTCGTCGAAAAACTCATCTCCGGTCCGGGCGTTTACATCTGCGACAAATGCATCCGGTTGTGCAGCGGCATTTTGGAAAAAAAACCCACGCAATCTAGCGGTAAAATCGAGCTAAAAGTTCTGAAACCGAAAGAGATCAAAGACCGCCTAGACGAATACATCATCGGGCAAGATGCTGCAAAAAGAACGATTTCCGTAGCTGTTTACAACCACTATAAACGAGTGAAAGCGCGTCTAGAAAGTCGCGACACCCCGCACGAAGTGGAATTCAGCAAATCCAACGTTCTCCTTTTCGGCCCCACAGGATCAGGAAAAACCCTCATTGCAAAAACATTGGCGCGCATTCTTGACGTTCCGTTCACTATCGCTGACGCTACAACATTAACGGAAGCGGGTTATGTCGGAGAAGACGTCGAAAACATCATCCTCCGCCTTTTGCAAGCCGCCGACTTCGACGTGGCAAAAGCGGAAATGGGAATCATCTACATCGACGAAATCGACAAAATCAACCGCACAACAGAGAACGTTTCCATCACTCGCGATGTTTCCGGAGAAGGTGTGCAGCAGGCACTACTCAAAATTGTTGAAGGCACCGTTGCCAACGTTCCCCCAAAAGGTGGACGGAAGCATCCGAACCAGGAATATATCAAAGTCAACACCGAGAATATCTTGTTCATCGTCGGCGGAGCCTTTGTCAACCTCGACAATATCATCGCAAAACGATTGGGCCGCGCACAAATTGGCTTTAACGCTTCTGACAAAAAAGCAAACCTCGATCTCGCCAAAAAGAACGCTCTCCTCTCTAAAGCTGAAATCGCTGATTTCATCAGTTTTGGAATGATTCCGGAGTTCATCGGCCGCTTCAACAGCATTGCAAACTGCAACGAATTGACGGAAGAAGATCTTGTACGGATTTTGACAGAGCCAAAAAATGCCGACATCAAGCAACTGTCCGCAATGTTTGAGTTGGAAGATGTCAAATTAGACTTCACTCCTGATGCCCTTGAAACGATCGCTAAAAAAGCGATCGAAGCGGGTACCGGAGCACGTGCTCTAAGAATGATTTTAGAAAACCTCACGCGCGATTTGATGTATGAAATCCCCTCTGACCCAACCGTCAAAGCTATCACCATCTCCAAAGACGTTGTACTCGGTACAGCACAACCGGAGATTACTCGCGCGGGGAACAAGAAAAAAATCGCATAACCTCCATCCACTAGAAGAGGGCCTCGATGACTATAGAGAGACTGCAAGACGATTCCCCAACCGACTTGCTCTCTCCTCTAGTAGACCTCAGACAACTCGAAGCTCTAGCGGGAAATCACCCTCTCGGACTTAGTTTTGGCAGAACCGAAAGGTGGGTCTATCACGAGGATGGCACACCAGTTGCCGTTTTACTCATCAGCATCATCCCCAGTCAGCATACCGGATCCCTTGAATGGCTTTTTGTTGCCCCTGCTCATCGAAAAAAGGGAATTGCAGGCAAATTGTTGCAGCAAGCTCTTGCCGATTTAAAATTGTGGGACATTCAAGCAGTTTCTGTCTATTTTGCAGAAAATGAGATCAACAAATCTCTGTTGAAGCACTTTCATCATACGGAGCCCACACCGTTTGTGGAAAAATTTAGGTTTGATATTCAATCGTTTGCTCCAAGTTGGCTGAAAAAGACCCTTCCTCTCCCCCAAGGGTTTAAGGTGATTCCTTGGAGCGAGCTAACAGCAAAAGAGGTTGCCGATTTAGAACACCGCTTCGACCAATTTCAAATTCCTGCATCGTTATCCCCCTTTCGTTTACCGAAATTGCTCTATCGGAGTTGCAGCGTAGCAATAAGGGGGAACGGAAAAATTGTCAGTTGGTGTGTGTGTCACTCTTTTGATGAAGACAACATGGAATTTAGTTCTTTATATGCGGATCCCCAATTGGGGATGCCTGTATTGGGATTTGTTTCTTTGGTGGAATCGATCAAAAGGTTGAAAGCAGATCCAACTGTAAATGCTTGGATGTTGATAAGATTAAAAGACGATCCCATTTTTGGGTGGAAAAATTTCATTCGAAAGCGCCTTGCCGGCGAAGCGAAAGAGATTCAACTTATTTTGGGATCGGCAATCCTGATTGAAAACCGATCTTAAAGGCAACGCGGAGACGCGTTATTCTGCCCCTTTCGCTAGGAAATATAATGAATTAGATTGAAGCTTGTGCCGAGGACGGCCTGGCTGAGTATGGCTATTTCTGGTTGGAAGGAGATGTGTCCTATGCCGCGGATGCGGCTAAGGCATGTAGCCACATGCGCAAGCGTGTGGTACGGTCAAAAAAATCGCCGAGCCGTGAAACGGCGACAGAAACCAACGTAGACATCTGCCGCCGCATTCGCGGCTCGGTTGTTTGTACTATCATTACCACACGCTCACGCGTGTGGCTACATGCCTTAGCCGCATCCGCGGCATAGGACACGCTTCACTCCAACCAAAAGTAGCCACGCCCGCCTAGCTACCCACCATCTAGTGCCGACTAATCAGTCTAAATCGTTTAGGAAGCTGTTAATTTCCCCTGCCACGAATGCAGGATTGCACACTCCCTCATTGTGAGTGTCACTCATTCCGATAAAGACCTTATTATCTTTGGGGCATGTAGGATCGTCTAATAAGACTTTTGCTAGGGAAGCCTCGGCTGCTATCACTCCGTCACACCTAATTTTTGAGATGTCTGTCAGCTTTTCATAACACCCTTGTTCAACTTTTGCGGTTTGCATGATAATTTCCGGAACAGGTAGATTTTTTGACGTCTCTACAGAAGAGATGTTCCAACCAAATATTTTTACCAACACGTTTATAGACTTGAGTAGAGGAGCAGGTATTTTTGGTGCAATCCTCTGCAAGACACAAGAAGTGGCTGTGCTTAAATCAGAAAAGGTTCTACTCTTAACAAATACGTATTTAATTCCTTCTTTGAGTGCATGAGACTTTAATGCATCCCCTTGGACACCGCCGCCCATAGAGTGCCCAAATCCGACGATTTCTTTAGCTCTCATTCCATTTTCTTGATCTTCTAAAAAGTTGAGCATCGCACGATAAGCTTTTACCATCGTTCCTCGATTCGGGATACCTGTGCTATCTCCAACTCCTGGATAGTTAAACAGGATAGCGTTTGTATCGACTTGACTCCAAATTTCTCGAAATTGATCGTCACCCATAGAATGCTCATAAAATTCACCATTGCCAAAAGAGTGCAACATCCAGCGACCATTATGAAATGTAGATATTTTTCCTGTAACAACAGCGTCTATTTTCATCCCGTCCACTTCGATAGTGATACGCTTATACAGCCATTCCTCATTAAATGAACAAGAAGTTCGAAACCCTCGGATGAGCTCTTTATTCACATTTGAAGCGGGAAGAAAAGCGACTTTCCCTAAAAAATTATGGATAAGTTGATAAAGTCCCACGGGGAAAATGATAATAGAAAACACGAGTTTTGCGACTTTAGCAACTTTACTCTCTGTATTCCACACGTAACTTGCCGGTAATGCCTCGGGTTGGCTTAGGTCGTCCTGTACATTTTGATAAAAACTTTCTGGGTTGTGATCGTAGAATGGTTGCCCTTCAACTAATAATGGGGCGGGAAGTGAAACGGGTGAGATATTATTCATTAAAAACCTATTTTATTTTAGATTAAAAACTAATTTTACTACATTTTACTTAAAAAGTCCAGAGAATTGAACATGTACGGGTTGGACTGAACCACGCCCCGTCCACAATGGTGTCAACTTAAGCAATTATGTCGACCTTTCAGGCCTCTATTGTTATTTT
>CAMFKA010000166.1 GCA_945957185.1 uncultured Chlamydiaceae bacterium
GCTTTACCTAAGAGAGCATTTTCCTATTGTCTTTGACAAGTGGATGCAGCTTCAGCACCGACAGATATCTGGTGATGGATCGCAACCCATCATCAACTTTGCGAACAGTTACATTGATTTTCTATGCTTAGGATTAGAGGTCATCGGAAGTTGCATGGCGCTCGATGCCAGCCCTGAAAGAACCAAAGCTGTCATGGAGGGGATTTTAAATCCGAAACATCAATACATCAAAATCGAAACATCGACAGGGTTGATTGCCGCACGCGTGAAGTTGTCCCTGTTGATGTCGCCCGTAGGACCAGTTTGCTTAATTGAAGACCCCTACGATAACGGACAACTATCTAATAGCAATTTGTTATTAGAAAATGCCGCAATAAAAGTTCAGGAGTATCTCGGCATCCCGCTAGTCACACGCAAAGGGGAACAATATCCTTGGCATGCGCTAGAGCGATTTCCTCATCCATTACAGTCATTAGCGAGCGAGTACAGTTATGAGTATGTTCCCGATGCTGCCGACCGGACTGTCGCTTTTGGTGAGTATATGATCGATGCGGATTTGTGGATTATCTGTTAAACAAACGGTCTTGTTGCATAATTAATCACCACTGAGCCACTGAGATCACAGAGGAGGAATGAGCTGGAGAGGATTTAAGGTACATAACGCAAATGAAAACTTTATTCCAGTAGAGTTTTTTCTCGAACCTTATGTCAACAATGAAAAGGTAATTGAATGATATGATCACTCTCATATCCTTCAGAAACCCTCTGTGATCTCACTGGCTCAGTGGTTAATTATGCAACAAGGCTTTACAAAGTTCGATCGGATGATTTGTGTGCTAAAATCGGTTATAAGCCCGTAAAAAAATTTCGCAATATAAATTTATATTCCGAAATTTTTTTTACAGGCTTATAACCGATTTCTAGCAGCAAAGCATCCTGATCACACTTTGTAAACACCCTCTAAGACCACCAACGCAATTGCTGCGGGAGCTGCTTGAAAATAGAGGATAGTGCGTTTTACCGTGATCGCACCATACACTCCTGCAGCCACTATCGCTAATAAAAAAAAGACTCTGAAGTCAAATTGCGACTGCGGATTTTGCAAGCAAAAAGACCATAAAAGCCCTGCAGCTAAAATTCCATTATAAAAACCCTGGTTTTTTGCGAGTCCGGCAGACTGCGCGGCAAATTCGGGGGTGAGGTGAAAAATTTTTCTCCCCAAATCCTTTTGCCAAAGGAACATTTCTAAAATTAAAAATCCAAGATGGGCAAGCGCCACCAAAATAATCAACACTTCAGCAAGTAATTTCATTCTGTGCTCCTTTTTATTCCTATTCTGCTAATATCACAAATTAGGGAATAATAAGGGTTTTTTTTAATGTCGACGCTCAACCAAATTCAGCTTTCGTACAACGCCGAACAAGACCGCATTCTACTCACCATCAGCACCGGCGATTTCACTGAATTCCGTTTTTGGATTACCAGGCGCGTCTGCCACGGTTTTTGGAAAATGCTGCAGCACTTGCAGCAGATGATGCAAAAAGACGAAGAGGACCAGCGTGTTGAGATGCAGCAATCGCAAAAGCAAATTCATCGTGAAAAAACCACTCCCGAAGCTGAAAAATATGCCACCCCTCTAGCGCAACGTCCTTTGGGAGATGAACCTCTTCTTCTATTTAAATTTACCGCTAGAGCCGACGAAGAAAACAAAGTGTATTTTCATTTTGAAGATCCCAAGGGAATTGGTATCGACTTTGCCGGCGAAGGGATTTTAGTGACGATTCTTTCTCAGTTACTGATCAAATCGCTTTCTCAAGCCGATTGGAACCTACAATTGTAGCCTAGTTTCTTCTTTACAGATTTCTCATGAATTCTCTAGGATGAATAAAATATCCTAAAGGAGCCGTCATGAGCGCATCATCAGAAATCAGAAGCAAGCGCGATCGTCAAACAGAAATACACTTATCACCCTCCCCAAAAAAAGCTCGGGGAACCAAAAATCCATCGCTGCAAAACTTTCGGCTCATCGGTTTAAGCAACTCCTTCGGGGAAGATCCCAATGTTGTCCGGTTGCATTCCCGCGACATCAAAGCACTTTCGACAAAGTGTTCAAAACGTGGAGACCCCTCATATCTCATGATCGCGGACAGAATTTTTCAAGTTGTCAGCGATAACTCTACACCTTCTGGAGCGATTTGCGTCCCGAAATTGCACTACGACGACATTAAAGCCCGTGGATTTCAACAAGATGGAGACACGCGTATCATTGCATCGATTCCGATGCCGCCCTCATCAGCCATCCCTCCTGACATAGTGACCGCATGTATTTACACATCGGATGCCGCTTTCAGCACTAACACGACGGCTAACAGCCTTTCTCGCAAGGAATTAAACGAGGCTTTCAACACAACATTTTCCGGCAAACTTATCGTCATAGGACAAAAATACGGCGTTACGCTTGCTTCAGGACTAAGGTTAGGAGCACATTTCAAACTACCCTCTTCAGCACCCGATACACATTCAGGAGATAGTGCAGAAAAAGTGTCGCGCTTCGTATGGATCAATTCATCAACGCTTTTTGATTATGACCCTTGCGGTGAGAAACCCATCGTCATTAGAAAAAAAATTAAAGCAGAACCACAAGAACTAACACTGCAATTTTCAGCTTGCGGTGTCCACTCCAAACAAGCTTTTCATTTGCAAGAAGATCCAGGAGGCGACGTATGCGCCACTTTTGCCAAAACGGAATGGGAGTCTGTAGACACGATCGTATTCTCGAAAAATGAACTGCTAAAAAGAATGAAAAATGCAGTGTTAGTAGATAAAATGCTCTACCCCGGTTTTTCAACAGAAATCTGGATCGACAACACTCGCAGCATCAAAGTGACCTGTAAAACAATACAAGCAACAAATACCACTGAATATACCAAGCCACTGCTCTCTAAGAGTGTATTACCCGTCGTTGATTTCCATCCCGACATGCGATTGGAAATCACTCCCGATAAGACCTTACTCTTAGGAAACGATGTAGTCGAGACA
Organism: uncultured Chlamydiaceae bacterium; assembly: GCA_945957185.1. GTDB lineage: Bacteria > Chlamydiota > Chlamydiia > Chlamydiales > Parachlamydiaceae > CAMFKA01. Next base: position 3,040 of record CAMFKA010000166.1, read on the forward strand.
GCAGAGACAATCGAATTCAATCTTAAAGTTGCTATTAAGGCCGAAATCATTCCAAAAGAATATTTCTCGCTCCCCCGTTTAATCGTTTCGGAGTTCAATGCCATCGTCCGCAAATTAAATACAGATTTTGCCGCAGGGCAACACTTAGAGTTGAAGTTATCAACTGGAAAATTTCGCCTTCAAGTTCTATCGGCAGATAGCTCTCACAATAACGAGTCGGGATCCTCATCCGACACATCGTTAAACCGGATCTTCAACATAAGTGAACACACACGCATCACTTTATTCAGTCAAATTCCAAAAGGCGCCCTGCTCGTTCAGGACACAAAATCCCACCCACTTAAAACTTTGACAGTCAAAGTGTCGATGCTTCACGAACGACCTGAAATCAAAGTCATCCAACAATCCGGTTTAGAGACTTTCATGCGACGCCTCGGCACCCTGCCAATTTTAAAAAATCAAACGTTTAAATATAAACCTGAAGGCGTGAAACTATTGCTACTCGTCAAGCAGTTCTCTTTTGCAGAACTGATGGATGATTCCGCCCACCACCGTTTTGGACAAATCACACCCTCGACTGAAATTAAATTTACTACCAACATAGAACACTCGTTCCAAATCAATAATACAAGTGCATTAGGGGTTCCTGACATTCACTCATTTCTAAAAGATCTTAAACTAGGAGGCATCGGACAACAAGCCCAGCTAATACGAAGAGAAATTTTGATCCCTTTGGGTTCAACGTCACCTTTTCTCAAAGAACTCAATTTAAATGCTCCACGAGGAATGCTTCTCTATGGCCCTTCAGGGACTGGTAAAACATCGTTAGCAAAAGAACTCGCACGGATTTTAGACTGTCGGAAAGATAATGGCAGACTGAAGATGGCAACTGCATCTGAAGTTTTTGGACCGCTAATGGGTGACTCAGAACGAGGTGTCAGAGAACTGTTTGCAGCTGCACGCGAAGATACCCTTAATCATGATGAAGGGAAAGCACCTTTGCATGTCATCATTTTGGATGAGCTTGAAGCAGCATTCTCTTCACGTGAAGGAGGCGTCACGCGAGTCAACAACTCCGTAGTTGCTCAATTGCTGGGAGAACTTGACGGCGTAGATTCTCCTCAAAACATTCTTTTTATAGGAATTACAAACCACAAAGACCTGATTGATCCCGCACTGCTTCGTAGCGGACGTTTAGGCGTGCATATCGAATTTAAACTCCCCAATGTAAGTGAAAGGGAAGAGATTTTTGGCATTCACACTGCAAAATTAAAAGAGAAAAACATGCTCGCAGAAGATGTTAACTTACGAGAGCTTGCAGAAAGAAGTGCTCCTCTGACAGGAGCTGACATCAAAGCCATTTGCGATCAGGCAGTGATTGACGTCATCGACAGGAGCGAAGGACCTTCCAGCTCATCTTCGTCGACGTCGGGTGGGCTAAAAGTTACAATGGTCGACTTTTTAAGGGCTTTGGAGAGCAAAAATCCCTCCAAACCTGAAGGCGAGAAGTTGAACTATTTTATGTAATCCCAAGATGTGGGGCAGTAATCCCACCCTTGCCGCCATCCTCTAGCAGTTTATACTAGATGCAAGGATAGTAACTTCACCCCTG
>CAMFKA010000167.1 GCA_945957185.1 uncultured Chlamydiaceae bacterium
TTTCGAAATGTGTTCTTGTGCTATTCCAAGACCATTATCACTAAATGTTATCGAGACTTTGTCATCCCTGATTTCGGATGAAATAGTGACAACGGGAGGAACACCTTCTTTATAAAAAATAAGAGAGTTTTTGATGATATGATAAAAAAGATGTTCCAGGAGAATCGTATCCCCAAATACATGCGGGAGTTTTTCGAAGCTGATGGAGGCTTTCGATTTTTCGATTAGGGGCTGCAACTGAGTCTTTACCGTCTCTAAGATGATGTTCAAATCAACTTTATCGAACGACACATTTTGAATAAGTATTGAAACATAATCGTGGACGGAATGAATCAATTCGCTTAACTGGTGAGTCGTCTTTTCTAAAGTATCAAAGTGCTGACGCACCAAGTCAAAATTATTTTTTTCTAAATCGTTTTTTATGAGGTTTTTATAGAGTAAAATCTTGTGGATAGGCTCCTGTAAGTCGTGTGTACATGTAAATGCAAATAATTTTGATTGCTCCAGTTCTGTTTCAGCGCGAGTTAGCTCCGCAATTCTAGCGTTTAGTTTGATTTGTTTATTTAAAAAGTCTTTTTTTCTTAGGTCGAAAATCCATAGTGATCTTCCGTACCACATAATAACCGACGAAAGGATAGTCATGTTGATAAAAGTTCCGGCGGCAAACAACAAAGAGGAAGGGAAGTGAAAAAAGTACTCTCCGACGCTTCTTAGAAAAGATGTCAAAAATGGCATGATAAAAGGAATAAGCAACAATCTTCTTACAGTGTACCCTCCGAGAGTGTTGTTTGTGATGATAGATGCAAGCCCTTCCGTTGGTCGTAACAGCAACAACGCAATTGCGGCTAATCCAAGAAGAAGGGCGGTCGTGTATCTGGGGATAAAGTGGAATTTGAATTGAAATTGCTGCAGCAAATCAAAAGCGTAAGTGTAGAGCAAGATAAGAGAGATCCCTCCAATCAAAAGAGAGATCAACGTCACCACCTGATGGACAGCAGGATTTGGATTTGGCTGTAAAAAAAGGCCTACTCCAAAGCAAAAAACAGTGAAGCAGGAAAGGTACGGCATCGTCACAACACTGTTATTGACGATGTGAGAATGTCCAATACTTAAGTAAAGATTTTGCATCAAAAGTAAATCGTAGTAGTTATCTAGAAAGAAAAAAATAGCGCAGACAATCAATGCGAAACCTATCCATTTCCCAATCGATTTTGTTTTTTCGTTATGAAGAAAGAACAGTGAAAGTCCAATCATGAGTAATGCAAATGCTGTGATCACAGAGGGTTGAAAAGATTGTGCTAGGGGGATATCTGCATAAAAATTTTCCCACTGAAACCAACTAAAAAAAAAGATGCTAGCTCCCAGGACAAGAGCAATCGAAATGCCTAGGCTGATGTATCGACACCAAGCTAGTAAACGAGGATCAAAGTTGCTTTCATAATCGATGAGGTCAGTCAGCTTATTGGGCATGGGTTAATCTTGCTTTGTAAAAGCTTCTTTAATGCGATTAAAATGAGTTTCAAATCCGGAAATCCAACTCTTCTCTCCCGGACGCTCTTCAAAGTGTTCCACTTTTTCGATGAGCTCTTTCTCAAACTCTCTGCAAAGGGTGCTGACGGTTTTAAATCCATACGTACCGGCGCTTCCGGCAATTTTGTGGATCTGCATACGAAATTCTTTTAACGTTTCTAAGTCGATTTTTTCTTTTAGCTTGTCAATGAGTCCGGTTAAAACACGGATTTTTTCCGGAATGGTTTCTCGGTATTCTCGTGTGAACCTGACGATGATGTCTTCTGGAGGAGTTGCCGGTGTCGTCATTTGACCCCCTGTTGATTTTTTTCTTGCTCATAAATGTCTGTGACTTCTTTTGCGAAAGTTTCGATGTTGATCGGTTTCTCGATAAAGGAGTTGTAGCCGCTTTCTAGAGTGCGTTTTTTATCTTCTTCTCTGGCGTATGCCGATACTGCGATGGCACAAGTGTTTTTTAAACGCTCATCCGCACGTATGATCTTTAAGAATTCATTGCCATTCATGCCGGGGAGGGAAATGTCCGAAAGGATAATATCGGGGTGAAATGACTTCAACGCTGCAGCAGCTTCTTCCGCGTTAAACGCTGCTGTGACGGTGAATCCTGCTCTTTGTAGAATATAGCAAAAGAGCATTGAGTTGTCGTGATTGTCTTCGATTAGTAGTACTTTATAGTTCATGATTTTAACCTTTTAGGAATGTGTATAGTGAAGGTGGTTCCCTTCCCAAAATCGCTATCGCAAGTCAGCTTCATACCAAGCAACTCACAATACTTGCAACACAGCACAAGGCCTAATCCGGTGTGTTCTCCGTAAGGATCGTGTTTCTTGTGCACAGTCGAATACAACTGAAATATTTCTGTTAAGTCTTCTTCCCTAATGCCGCAACCGGTATCTGACACATGAATTTCGAGGGTTTCGTCGCCGTCTTTTTGAGAGAGCTTCACGGTGCCGACTTTCGTGTACTTAATGGCGTTATCAAGCAGATTGACGATGATCTGCCGGAAAAATTTTCTGTCGGTGTTGATGATGTATTCGTCGGCAACTAACCCATAAGAAAAATCGATCTCTTTCTGATCTGCAATAGGCTTTAGCTCCTGCATCACATCTTGGATAATACCGTTGATGTCGCAAGGGGCGATGACAGGATCCAATTTGTGGTGCTGGATAAGTCCTACATCCAATAATTGTCGAATGAGAGTTAAAAGCTGCTTTGAACACCGCTTAATAATTTCCATCTGCTGAACTTGTGTTTCATTCAATGGTCCGGGCATCTGCGCGAGCAAAATATCTGTAAACCCGATAATGGAGTTAAGGGGAGTGCGTAAGTTGTGGCTCATGGCGGCTAGGAAGCTGTCGCGGGCTTCTAATGTATGTTCGAGGCTCTTATTTTTTTCCAATAGCTCGGCAAGGTATTGCTCTTTTTCGCTTACATCGGTCAGCAGCACATAAACGCAATTGACCCCATTGATGGTAATGGAGGAGAAGCACACATAGACCGGAGAAAAGTCACCTTTCTCCAAAACTAAATGCAACTCCATTTTTCCTTGAGTTTCGGTGCGCAACGACTTCAATAGTTTCAGTTTTTCTCGGTCATCAAAAAAGTCGATAAACAATCTGCCGATCAAGTCCATTGGCGATTCTTTCAAGATCTTTCCAAACGGAGTGTTGCAATAGAGGATGGCGCCTTCTGCGGAGAGACAGACAGCGGCTTCGTTGACGGAATCAATCAATATCCCATACGGCTGATTGGTCCCTACTAAAGTGTAAAATTGATGTCCCTCGGGAGAATCCACAACAATGGAGTTCAATCCGGCGCGTTCGAGTGCTTCGATGGAACGCTCGGCTTCGTCGATTTTATCTAAAAATTCGTCCCGTTCACTCAAGGACTTCCCTTCAGGTTCCATCTTTTATTTCTCGTTTTTAAGCTCACAGTTGCAAATAGCATTTAAACTGTCAAGATCAGGAGTTATTTCATTGTTAATCACTTATCTCTTTGCTTTTTTCATCACGTTCCATCCGTGACGAATCATGGTCTCCAACTCCGGATACTCCGGCTTCCAATTTAATTCCCGAAACGCTTTTTGAGGGGATGCCATTAACTCCGGTGCGTCTCCTTCTCTACGTGGACCGATAATAAAATCGACTTTTTGACCGATCACTTTTTCTGTTGTGTTGATCACTTCAAGAACGGAGAAGCCATTTCCCACACCTAAGTTGTAGTAGGAAGATGCTGCACCTTCTAACAACTTCTCCATTCCGGTCAAATGAGCTGCTGCAAGATCGGCGATATGGATGTAATCGCGAATACAGGTTCCGTCCGGAGTTGCATAATCATCCCCAAACACGACTGTAGGCTTTCCATCCAATACATTGTTCAACAATATTGGAATGAGGTTTCCTTCGTTTCTTCTGAAGTAGGGAATCTCCCCGTCGGGGTCTCCTCCCGCCGCATTGAAATAACGCAACGAGCAACTTTTGATGCCGTAAGCTTTGTCGTAATCAGCTAAAATCTGTTCGACCATCCATTTCGTACGTCCATAAGGATTGATGGGTTCTTTTGGAGTGTCTTCTACTACGGGTAGTTTGTCAGGCATCCCATAAATTGCCGAACTGGACGAAAATACGATTTTGTTTACATGGTGCTTTACCATGGCATTCAAAAGTGTTAACGTATTGACGATATTGTTTTGATAGTAAATGTCAGGACGAATCACAGACTCTCCCACATCAGCAAGAGCGGCGAAATGAAGCACGCCATCAAATTTGTACTTCGTAAACAAGCGATCCAGCACAGCGGCATCGCCCACATCGCCAAACTCGAACACTCCGGAAAGAACTCTCTCTTTAAAGCCTCGGCTTAGATTGTCTAAAACGACAACGGAGTATCCTGCTTTAGAGAGCGTTTTTACCACCTGAGCGCCAATAAATCCCGCGCCCCCTATCACTAAAAATGTTTTAGACATTTCTTTATCCTCAGTTCTGTAAACTTGCTTATAGGTGCAAATGTAATTTCTGACGAGCTATTCATTCATTATACCGAAACAGCTTCAAAATTTAATTGCCCGAATAAAATCGAGGTGTTACGTTGCAAACTTAATCGTGTAC
>CAMFKA010000168.1 GCA_945957185.1 uncultured Chlamydiaceae bacterium
TGGCGGTGATATTTTCAACGTATCGTTCACTGCGCACCATGTACATAGCCAGTTCATGTAAATAACCTACCACCTCATCTATGTTGTCAATTCGGCTCCATAGCGATGTATCGTTTTCCCTTGCAGGGATCGGTAAACGAAGGATGAGTTGCCTAATATGTGTTTGAGCATCGCCATCGTTCACGGTGAGATTCATCATCTTGGATGCGTATTGGATATCTTTTCGGGCCACCTTTTGCCTTGTCAATGCGCACACATTTTTCAAGATAGAAAGAACGTTCGATTCGGTAAAGGCGTCTCTAGAATAGAACAATTCGATATGTTGTCGACGATACTCCGGAATCTGTTCGCGCATTTTTTCGAACAAATATTCGCCAAACCCTCCCAATCGTAACAATCTGTTAATCATGGTTCCTTTCCAGGCGGAAAAATCTGAAGTCTCACTCCACGATTCGATTTTGAAATGGGTCGAAAACGATAGAGTGATTAACGGATTCTCTTTCTTATACATCGCCAAATAGGTGGGGATATCCTTATCTATATCGTTATAAACATTGGCAATGGTGATATCATCCCAACACGATGCGCCTTCCGGTACAAAGGTTGTGAAAAATTCTAACAGGAGCTCCACCTCTTCCATTTGCTCCGGAGTCAAATTTATCCGTTGTACTTCAAACCACTCTTGGAGGATGAAATAATTGGGAACGGGCAAACTGCGCTCCCATTCATCCATAGTGAATTGAGTGTCCGTTTTTCTGGATTTCTGCAAAACCAGTTCCCTCTGTGCGGCTGCGTAGGTTGCCGCTGCAACACGGAAGTATTCGATAAAGGACTGGGCGCTGCTAACTCCCAACGATATATCGTTATCCATACGATTGGTAAAAAACTCGTATGCTTTAGCAACATCCGAAGCCGAGGAGGTAACATTTACATCTAGACAGCTTTCGTCAAGGATAGGAGATGCTTTTGTAACCGCCGCTGTCGCCCTTGTGTGAATCTCTTCCACATCGCGGCAGATTTTGATAAACAACTTTCCACAATGCCAAAGAAAATAATAGCCTTCAAAATTAATATCATGTCCATGCGACACAAGATCCGAAAAATCAACATCGGAAAGTTCGAAATAGATTTTTTCAATATACGCATCAAAATCGAAATCTTTGTGCAGCATTGCATTGTAATCTCTAGAGAATGCATCGGAGTGAAATCTCGTTCTCCAAAAATCATCCATACACTGAACATCCCCGTAGGAAGGTTGAGTGGTGGGGATGGATGCGATATAGTTCGCTTTACTCCAATTAATTCTCTCGTGTGACTTCGCTTGAGTCGAGAACCAACGGTTGATCACCTCATGATAACGACTCCAAAGTGGTTCAGTTTGCCAATGTTTCAAAATTGAAAGATCCAAACAAGGCATCATGCTATTCAAAAGTGCCCCATCACCTTGAAGAACCTTTAAGCGCATGAGTGTATCGATACTGAGGAATGCGTGGTAATAACGAAGTAGCAAAGATTCCACTTGTCTAGGATCTCGGGAATTGATCACTTGCTGTTTTACTGCATCAAGTTTGTTTAAGCTTTCTGTAATTTCGGCGTATTTTTTGTGTATTCCATGTACATCGTGTCCGCTTCTTTGATAATCATCGACGTAGCTGAACCGGGGGGGTGCCGCAAAGTCATCGTCAACAGCATCGCGTTTGGAGGGGGCCGCTGGAGTTTCAACAGGTTTAAGAGCGATCTTTTCCGGGATTGAAGTGGGCTGTTGCTTAATCTGCAGAGGCTGTTGTACAACATCACCACCAATATTGTAGTTTAATTCCCCTCCGCGAGTGATGTTGGCATTGGCTTTATCTAGATAGCGTTTGAAAGTGTCTCGTTGATCTTTTAGGAAGGTGCGGAAGACGCTGCGAAGGACAATCATGGCGACGCGTTTTTTCAGATATGTCGAGATTTCATTATAGAGTTGAAGTAGCGCTACGACAGCGTTTGCAATAGGTTTTGGAAGCACCGCGAAGATGACGGCGCTGCCATTACGAGCAGCTTTGTCAAGCAGGACTTTTAATACGATAGCGGAAATTGCCGCTCCGGGAAGCATGACAAGCATCAAAGCCTTGACGACAAGCCCTAAGATAACACCCACTACAGAACGATTTAAATACTCACAAATAGCTGCGATCACGCGAACTGTTCTAAGTAGGGACGGTCTGTTGTAGAACTCTTTTCCCCGGCGTGCGATCTTTTTCATTTCGTCAACGCCGAAGACCGAGTTGATGCCAAATCGCTTCATGAATGACGTGTGTTGCACCGGAGCTTCTGCCGCGGGCGTCGTGTTGGCGACAGGTAGCATCTCTTTTATAATAGCGTCAAGAGCTTCGTCGGTCTCTTCCCCCATCACCTCTACAAGCGCATTACGCAGCATTTGGACGTTCGCGACAGCGCTTTCCGTCCCACAAAATTGAGCGATGGCTTCGCGGAATTCCGGTGGGATCTGCAGTGAGGGTGGGAGAGGCTTAGCTTCGCGCGCTAACTGTTGTCGATGTTTTTTCAGCTCTTTTGCAGCATCGAACAAGGTAGCGTATTGCCGTTGGAATTGCTCTGTCGTCAAGACCGATTTCCCTTGCACTTTTAGCAATCTTTTTGCCATTGACTTAACGACGTCGATCATTTTTTCTACGTTGTCGACGGTGACGCTATGAGGTTGATTGTGGTAGAAATAGCTCCACGCCTGAAGGAAACGGTCGAATTTCCACTCTAGGCTCGCTTTTGACACTAAAGTGTCAAAGCCTGCTGTAGTGATGTGTAATTCGTTAATAATTTCCTGTTTAATGAGAGTGAACTCTAAAGATGAGAGAGTTTGATCGTTAAAATTGCGATCGACAGCATTAGGAGAGCCAGTCGGCGTGATGTTTAACGTATTTAGAAGCCCCTCTTTCATGTGGTGTAAAGCAAAAGCATCGACCCCTTGTTCTTTTAGAAACATTTGGTAGGAGAACGCGCGATAGAAGAAGGCGGCATCCATTTTTCCTGCAGGGATGTTCTCGTAAACCAAAGGAGAGTGGTATCCGCGGGCTTGATCCAAATAGAACGCCGGATCGCGCAGGGAAGGGTACACCGTCAACCGAAAATTTTGCCCGGTTTTTTCGATGATAAAATAGGCGAACTGCTGCGCAACAAAAACATTCGCTTCGGCTAAAACTGACTGCAAGAATGGAGGAACCACTCCTCCGACACTCCTGTTGATGAGGTCAATTTTATCGTCGATTTTGTCAAAAACGCTGACTAAGATCGAATCAATTTTCCCTTCTAACATGGTCGGCAATTGATCAATTTCTGCAATGATATCGGCGGGAAGGCCAACATCTTCTGCAACACCACTGAACAGCTCAACTAAGTCGTCACTTAAGCTTTCAACAAGAGCCTGGCGAACTCGTGAAGGGTTCTCCCCTACCAGTTTCTGCTTGAATGCAGTCACCCTCTCAACAACATTGCCGAACTTTTCGGTCACTCCGTATTTTATTAATTCGTCATGGATTTTCTGACGAATAGAAGTTTTAAGATCGTCTAAATCGATCTCTTTGCTATCGGGAAGAAAATGTTGCCCCAGCTGCGTCAAAGCCATATCGGCAAAAGTGCTGGAACCATGTCCCATTGGAACGTAAAGAGCTATTGGAGAACTCTCTTCCATCGCAGCAACCGTGCGAGCGAAATCGGCAGCTTTTGTTTCTAGTTTATTGCGAGCGGATTCATAATTTAAAGCCCCTTCGGAAGCTATGGAGTTGATGGAAGTCTGAAAATCACGAGAAGCGTCTAATCTGCTCTTCATCCGTGTAGTGATTTCAGCAAAATTTTCCGGGAGATAACTTTGCAGTTCGTTGGAAGTGAAAAGCAGAGCATCTTTTTTAAGGGAGAGCGGTAACGTCTCCAAATCCAAAGCCGTTGCCGTTCCGGGTTGCAACTCTGTTTCGTTTAGTGCCGAGAGCGGATCGCGAGGAGTTGCGGCATCAGCGGATTCGTCAATTGCGGCAGTTTCGAATCTACCATCTGCAATTGCTTCGAGTCTTTCGAGAAGCTCGGGAGCGATAGTCTCTGCTGCTGTCGCCGTGGACGTAGAGCGCCAACGTGAAGTGATTTCCGCGATTCGGGAGCCGAGGTTAGAGAAGTAGATAGTTGCGGGGAGGCGAGAAAAATGGCGATAAAAAACCTGTCCCTCGTAGGCAAAAAACTGAGAGATAGATTGAAAGACAGCGAGGCATTTGCTTTTTACCGAGCGAAGAGCAAAAAGCGTAGGGGTAGCAGAAAACCTGAAGCGTGAGGATGTTGGATTGTGTTGAGTAGACTGAAAGTTCATGAAATCCTAAAATCGCATTATAAGTAAATGCTATTTTAACAGTTTTCGAATAAACAATCAAACTAAACTAATTAAAAATTGAATTGTAAAGAAATCTTAATGATTGGAAATCAATCTTCAAGGAACGACAGCAAGACAACGCGGAGACGCGGGGACGCAGGGACGCGGAGAAATTCAAACGTGGTAAAGAGGATTCCATTGTCTATAAAAAATCACAATTATATGCTTTTGTAATAGAAAAAACTCCGCGTCCCTG
>CAMFKA010000169.1 GCA_945957185.1 uncultured Chlamydiaceae bacterium
TTTTTTGAATTATAAGCAACTTATATTCAGTTATTTAACATTTTTCACACTCTCTGCAGAGCTCAGATATATTGTATTCCCTAACCCAGGTTTCCACTCGCGCTGCTCGTTCCAACCTGGGCTATGATATTTCAGCCCTTTGGGCTTCAGCTACAGATATCGAGCACAAAAAATGTTGTCGAAAAGTAATATGTGCTAAGTCCCACAGGGACGGAATATCATAGCCCAGGTGAGTGTGGCTACTTCTGGTTGAAAAGTGATTTTGAAGCCTCGCGAATGTGTAAATTCACTTCGATACCAGGGCGGGGACGCCCCGGCTACCTTGAAGTGTGCTCTAGATGCGGGGTAGCCAGGTCGTCCTCGACCTGGTATCGAAGTGAATTTACACATTCGCGAGGCTTTCAACCAGAAATAGCCACACTCGCCCAGGTTGTAATGAGCACAGCGAATGGAAACCTGGGTCAGATTACATATCACACAAGAGGCCTGAAAGGCCGACATAAAGCTAAAGAGGGGCGCGGCAGGGTCCTGCAGGCAATCCTTTTTCGTTCATCGCTCTCTTCACCAATATCGGATTCGTTTCTGCAAACAACTTCCTCAACACCGGCGCCCACCGATGATGCGCGGCACGCGCTTCCGCAATGCGGTGCGCTAAACAATGGTCCACATACGCTTTGACGTCTGCCGGGTAAATATTACTTAACACCGAAACTAATCCCGATGCCCCTAAAATGATCGCGGGAAGGGCCATGCCGTCATCACCACTCAACACAACGAAATCAGAAGGTGCTTTTTCCAACAACTCAGAGAGCTGAACAAGACTTCCGGAGGCTTCTTTAATGGAACAAATCCTCTTTAACGCCGCCAAACGCAACGCCGTCTCCGGTAACAAATTAACGCCACATCTTCCCGGGTTGTTGTAAAGCATAATTGGAGTGTGAGTAGCATCGTGAATGGCTTCAAAATGGCGGTATAATCCCTCTTGAGTGGGCTTATTATAATAAGGCGCCACGATCAGAGCTCCGGCGGCTCCTAATTTTTGCGCTTCTAGTGTATAGTCGATAGCTTTTCGAGTCGAATTAGCACCGGTTCCTACCCAAACAGGCACTGTGGAATTCTCCAAAGCAATTTTAATCACTTCAACGCGCTCTTCCGCTTCGATAGTCGCACTCTCTCCTGTTGTTCCAAGAACGACAATACCATCGACGCCTGCGTGACACTGCTGCTTTACAAGCGCAGCAAGTCCCTCGCGATCCAATGTGCCGTCCTCTTTGAACGGAGTCACCAATGCGGTAAAAAGCCCTTTACATTCCATATTGACTCCTTAACAACTCTTCAAAAGTGTACATCCCTTTGCGACCGCGCACCCATTGCGCTGCAAGAAGAGCTCCCTGCGCAAAGCTATTTCGACTTTTGGCTCGATGGGTTAGTTCTAAAGTATCATCTATGCCGTCAACCAAAACGGTATGGGTGCCGATCACAAAACCACATCTTGTGCTTGTAATGGGAATTTCGTTTTCGCCAAGCTTTTTAGCTAACTGTAAAGCTGTTCCGGAGGGGGCATCCACTTTTTTGCTGTGGTGCATCTCATGAATGGCTACATCAAACTGCGGTTGAGATACTTGCTTCAGAAACACCGAAAGTGATTTCAGCAAATGCTCCATCAAAAAAATGCCTACAGAATAATTTGATGAGTAAACACACCCGATGCCTGCAGATTCGACAGCATCGGCAACGACATCAAAATCTTGTTCCCAAGCTGTTGTGCCTATCACGATAGGGATACGACATTCGCAACATCTTTTTACGATAGGGACGACTTGTGATGCGTGGCTGAAATCGATGCACACATCGACGCCTTCCAAATCTAATTCTTGAGCACACCCCGCTGTGGTAACGGTGATACCTTGAGCTTCCGCAAGTGTCTGCAGAAGCTTCCCCATCTTTCCTTTTCCCAGCAGCGCTATCTTCATTCGACGCAAATCCTGTTGAAGTGATTTTCTGACGAAAGAAGATATTTCTCATCCGTAAGTTGATGAACGTGAAGCGGTGACGCGGTGCAGTATCCTTGTCGAAGCCAAGTGATCTCACTCCCCTCTTCTTCTTCGGGGCGGTTCATCTTAAAGCCAAGCCAGTAGTAGTCGTGCTTTTCAGACGGATGGACACGCTTGTCTGGCTCCGCTACAATCATCTCTTTCCCTTGACGCGCCATTTTGAACCCTTTTACGGGGTATAACTCTTTTTCAGGAAATGTAACATTCAACAATGTCCCCACAGGAAGAGGATTCTGTAATACGTGATGCACAATTTTTGCGGCATGCTTCTCTCCTTCACTGTAGTCAGGGTCGAAATAATCGTAGCAAGAGAATGCAATTGCAGGAATCCCCTGCATGACCCCTTCAATCGCACCGGCAACAGTACCGCTATAAAGGACGTTCCACCCTGCATTCGAGCCTCTATTCATTCCGGAGACCACTAGTGTAGGAGGATTATCTCTTAATATTGCGCTAAAGGCTAGTTTAACACAGTCTGCTGGAGTTCCTGTCACGCTAAAGATGCGGGAATCGCCTTCCCACTTGTGTTGCTCGATCCGGATTGGCTGTCGGGTTGTAATGCCGAGACCAACCGCGGACTGCTCTGTAGCAGGCGCTATCACAGTAACGTCAAAATGGGGTGCAAGCCCTCTCCATAGGTGTTTGATTCCTGGGGCATGAATGCCATCGTCATTTGTAATAAGAATATGTGGGCGCATAAAAATCTCCTGAGAGGGTGGATGTTCAGAATAGCTCAGTCTAAGAAGGATGTCAAGCCAGATGCTGCGCAGTAACTTCACCCCTGCCCTTGCCCTTGCCCTTGCCCTTGCCCAAATTTTTTCCAATAGGTCCTGGGTAGCTAGGTCGTCCCGCTGGGAATTAAATATCGTTTTGCCCATGCGATTTTGGGCAAGGGCACGGGCAAGGGCAGGGGTGAAGTTACTACCCTTCATCTGGTGTATAATTTCGCGTAGTCTTTATTGACCTAATAAACAAAACTATTATACAATTAATTATGCAAAACGAGAACAAAATGAAAATTACCAACAACAAAAATTCAAATAATTCGTTTACAGCATCACGCTCGGAAAGCACACTTAGTCAGCTCCTGTCCAAAATCAAGGGGCGCTTCTTTAAATCTCCCCCTCCTCCCATCGATCCCGATGTCAAACTGAAAGCAACCAAACTCGACGGGGATGCTACTCGTGTCTTATCTCACCTGATCGACATAAAAATTAAGCTCAAAAACCACTTGGATTCAGAGACTTATGGCCACATGGTCAAAATTCTCGATCCTCTAGCCGAAGACGTAAAAAAAATGAACGGACTCCTTCAAAAAGCGACTCAAACAGAGGAGATTACCTCAGTTTTAGAGCGCTATCAGCAGTGGATGAACAAGGCTAAAAATTGGATCGGTCTAGGAAAGGAATCCGACCGCTCCGAACAGGTCGTTCAAGTCATTGTCGCACATTGGCTTGGGGAACTATCTGCCTCTATCGACCGCGACATCCGAGCAATCTTAAACTACCGCGAACAGATTTTATCACAACTTCCCCAAATGGCAGATGAAGCTCTCTCTCTTCTTATCTCCCCCCATATCATCGCGTTAAACGCGCTTAAAGAACGGTGTATTCATGCGGAGATCAAAGAGTTCGCCGAATGGAAAAGATGGGTCAACGCAAGGCGCGCTGTGCTCTTTGAAAATGCTCTTCAAGTTCTTGAGAGTGTTTCCACAATAAAATAAACGACAAAATGACAACTCCTGTGCTATAGCTCGGAATTATATCGTTAGGAGTTGCCATGATGTCTTCCCCAATTGTTGGGTCTTCTTCTATGACACCACAGCATTTTGCTGTACGCACGCCAATAGAACGGGCTCGCACTCGTTGGGAAAAAGAGTCATCTTCCGAGGATAAATCTATCATACTGAAAGATTTATTCCTGAAGCACCGCTTTTCGTGGGAAGATGTACAATTCTCCTCTTCAGGATCCATAAAACTGATGGTTTTAGGCGTTTTAGAGCTCGCCATCATCCCTCCCACGGACCAAGAATTTCACAACCTTACACACAATATTAACGTTCTAGGAACAGAGCTGTTAACAAAACGGGTGATCGAAATTTTACCACACGAAAAAATGTTGTTGGAATCCCATCTCAAAAACATCATCGGTTTTCCATCGATACTTAAATCGTCCACCAACTCATCTACACAGGGTTCGACCTCTTGCGAAGCTCTAGAGAACACGGGAGATGCAGCGATCGAATTTTTCAAGCAAAATCCAATTAATTGGTTGTTGTTTGTTCTTAACCCGCATATTAACATTTGGAGTTTTGACGAATGGTCCAGCTGCATTCATCCTCATGTATTAATTTTATGCTACAAATCGTGCATAGGCACTGAAGAGTTTCTTGATCACATCATCAACGCCCTTTAAATGCAAATTTTCTCTGTTAGAGAAGATGCAAAACTAAAACGAAATTTGCTTGATTTGATCTCCACGTGGCTACGCTCCAGATACTACATCAACGAATTATCTCAACAATC
>CAMFKA010000170.1 GCA_945957185.1 uncultured Chlamydiaceae bacterium
CTTTTGGATGGTGTCGAATAGCAAAGGGCGCGATTCGACCAAAATTCCTTGAGCATCAAAGAGAGGGGAGCTTTCAATTTTTTCAAGCGCCGCGATAAAGTGAGTCAGTTCGTGAGCTCCTTGCTGCGAGAGCCCGGTTGCCAGCTCGCGAAACGTCGCTTGGGCGCCTTGGGGGATCGCCAGAACAGCGACGATGAAGTCGGAAATAGCCTCTTTTTGATGGGCGTTGAACTCTTGGTACGGTTCGCAATCGACGATTTTGACATCGAAGACTTTTTTAAGGAAGGGGGGGAATTCCTTTCTTGAGAGCTTTTCGTTCGAAAACAACGAAATAAGATTGAGTTGGAGGTTGCTTTCGAACCACCGTAGACACGATTTAAATAAGATGATGACTTGGCGTGCCGTTTCCACATCTGTGCTGCGCCAATCTCCCAGAAAGTGCTTGAAATGATCGGTAAGGACGATCGCTTTTTCGGGATTGCTATGGTCGAGTGTTGAAATGGAAGTGCCGGGTTGTTTGTAAACGACGTTGCGATTTGTCAGGAGGTCCATCGACGTGAGAGTCAATGTAGGCGCAGTCCTCGCCAGCGCCTTAAAAATGTTTTTGCCGAACATTTTTTCGAAAAGACGCGTGACAGGAGTGTCAGGAGGACCTCCGGGAAGGTTCCACAAGTGTTGCCCCGTGCCGACTTTGGCGGAAAAAGAATCCACCCATCCCCAGAACGACGCGATCATCGTATCGACATCGGGGGTTAAGTGCGCGGCGACAAAGTGTGTACCGAAGAAACTTTTTCCCATTCCGATGGGGAAGAACCGTTGGTATTCGTCGCGGGGGATCCATTTTCCCGTGATTTTTCCTCGCAATTTTGCATGGGCGGCAGCGTCGAGTTTGGTGTAGTGATTGAGCCAGAATTCAAAAATCGCCATCGAATACGGTTCGTTAAGGATATCTAGCTGGTTGACTTGTTCGATGTAATCGACGATTTGAGGCAATAAAAAGACGTCGCCCGGGTGATTTTCGATGAGAGCAAGGAGGAGTAGGCTGACTTGTTTGAATTTTTTTCTTGATGAGAGTTCCCTAAACTCTTTCGTTTTAAATTCTTGAAAATGTGCTTCAAGATTTGCAAACGGTGCGGGAGTTGTTGAAAGAATCATGGGCCTCCACTTTTGAACAAGTACGGACTGAATAGGATTCGAACCTATGACCGCCCGCTTAGAAGGCGGGTGCTCTATCCACTGAGCTATCAGTCCAAATTGTGCATTGTCAGGGTCATGATCGATATATTATCCATTTTCTCACCTTTTGATCAACGAAAATCGCACAGTATGTTATACTTTGACTTTATATTACCTCTCTTAATAGGAGCATGCGTCATGTCGGAAGTGAAAATCAAAAATTATATCGTCAAAAAAAATCAACCTCTCACCGTTCTTTGCGGCCCTTGCGTGATCGAAAGTGAAGAGCATGCTCTCCGCTCCGCTGAGTTCTTGTGCAAATTGTTCGATCGGTTGGGGTTGAATCTGGTTTATAAATCGAGCTACGACAAAGCCAACCGCTCTTCTATCAACTCTTTCCGCGGCGTTGGCATCGATAAGGGGCTTGAAATCCTCCAAAAAGTGCAAACCGAATTCGGCGTTCCTGTCGTCACCGATATCCATACTCCTGAAGAGGCTCAACAAGCCGGAGAGATTTGTGAAATGTTACAAATTCCTGCGTTCCTTTGCCGTCAGACCGATCTACTTGTTGCTGCAGGGAAAACCGGTCGCGTCATCAACGTCAAAAAAGGACAATTTATGGCTCCGGGGGATATGGGCAATGTCGTCGATAAACTAAGATCCGTTGGGAACTCTCAAGTGATTTTGGTGGAGAGAGGGACAACCTTCGGCTACAACAACCTTGTGTGCGACATGCGTGGAATCCCTATCATGCAAGGATTCGGCGTTCCTGTTTGCTTCGACGCCACCCACTCGGTGCAGCTTCCCGGAGGGAATGGGGCATCTTCCGGTGGTCAAAGAGAATTTATCCCTACACTGGCGAAAGCTGCTATCGCGGCAGGGGCCGATTGTTTATTTATGGAAGCGCATCCCGACCCTGAACATGCGAAGAGTGACAAAGATTCGGTCATCCCTTTTGCCTCGCTTCCGGTTCTTCTAGAGCAACTGAAAAGGCTCTATGAAGTGGTTAATAGCAGTGTTGCCATCGAGTCCGAGGTTTAATGACTTTACGGTTTTCTTCTGCTTACTCCTTTGCCGGTGCACTCCTCGCAGGTGTGGTGATAGGGACAGCGTGGTGGATGATTGAAGACTCCTCCACAGCGCAGCACCGCTACCACCAGCTTTTACAAACTGCTAATCCAGTTAATTCGAAATTGGAGCCCACGGAATATACGGCAAAACAGAGAAGAGAGGGGATACAGAAATCGTACTACTTTACCCCTCCAAAA
Source organism: uncultured Chlamydiaceae bacterium (assembly GCA_945957185.1). GTDB lineage: Bacteria > Chlamydiota > Chlamydiia > Chlamydiales > Parachlamydiaceae > CAMFKA01. Next base: position 2,445 of record CAMFKA010000170.1, read on the forward strand.
GGTCTTGGAAGGCAGGAGTTACGTCTGTCTGCTGCGAATTCGGAGCTTGTTTTAAATCGCGCTGAAACATCGGAAATTTTGGAAAAGATGGACGATTTCAAAGCGATGGTGCAGGAGTCTTTGTACTATCAGCTCCCTTCAGGCAAGGAGTCGTTAGTGATAGCCGAAGGCGCCGTGCCGATGCAGCGGATTACTTACGTGGAAAGCGAATCTGCCGACTGCAACTACACCCATGCGTCGTTGAAAGCCAACAAAGCTGAATTGACCCGCTTTACTCTTTTTGGGCATCAGTTGATCAATACATTAGAAGAGGGGAATATCAACCCTTACCAATCCGCTACAGCCGAAAAGATCGACTTCCGTTATCGTGAAGGGATTTTGGAGTTGTTTGGAGATGTATCGATCGATCACCATGAAGGAAAAGATCTCATTCAATTGACTAGCGACAAAGCCCGACTGTTCGAGGATAATAAAATTCCGGTTGTGGAGGCGAAAGATCATGTCGCCATCATCTACAATAACACCTTCACTGCCTCCGGAGATTATGGACGGTTTTCTGATGGCAAGATTGCTGTAACAGGAAATGGACGGAAATGTCTTTTAAGCGCCATCGCGGGGGATAGAATCCGCTGCGATCGCATCGATGTTTCCATTGATACGGAAACAATGGCAATGGAGCAACCCGAAGGAGCTTTGTTTCCCATTAAGGGCGATCCCGCGGCGTTGAAATTCTCTTCGCTAAGTTTGATTTGGAACCACAAACGGAATCAGCTCGTCCTTTACAAAAATGTTGTCGTCTCGCACCCCACGCTTGGACATTTGGAAAATCCCGATCAGGTGCATATCTTCCGCACTGAAGCTAAGGACGGAGGCGCCTTCCAAAAGATTATCAGCGATGGACACTCCACGCTCACGCGGGACGATCCCCAAACGCAACGGTACTACACGTTGGTGTGCGATGGTAAGGTCGTAATGGATCACGTGAGAGGTGTTGTTCATCTAGTTGCAGTAGATCCCGTCAATGCACCTGTCCATTTAAAAGATGACTACGGCGAAATTTTTGCAGATCAAGCGATGGTGCTTTATACTCCGACGGAAAGAAGAGTACAGATCCCCCAGAAGATTGTTTTAAAGGGAAATGTCAAAATTATTAATCGAAATAGTCTTCAAAACGGCGAAGACAACATTCTCCATATGGCCATTGCCGATAAAGTCGATCTCACGCCATCCACAAACGAAATGATATTTACATCGCAAAAAGGGAAGCGAGTGCTTCTGTACGATAAAGGCAACGACATCCAGATCAGCGCGCCGAAGTTGACGATTCGCAGGGACCAACAAACCAAAAAAGAGAGTTTTGAAGGTGCCGGCGATGTGAGGTTCTCCTTCAAAGACCGCGAAATTGCCCTTTTACGCGAAAAATTTTCCCTCCCTTTCAACAGCAACAAGGACAAAGAAAATGACAAGCTGCCTTGAAGTCACGGATTTAGAAAAAACATACGGTAACAGGAAAGTGGTGAATGGCCTTTCTTACGCAGTAAAGCAAGGGGAAGTCGTAGGGCTGCTAGGACCTAATGGAGCGGGAAAAACGACATCATTCTATATGACGATCGGACTCATTCGTCCCGACGGCGGAAAAGTGGTGTTCAACGGGCAAGACATCACCCACATGCCTATGCACAAGCGTGCCCATCTTGGGATGGGGTATTTGGCGCAAGAGCCTTCGGTGTTTAGACAGTTGACGGTAGAGGAAAACATCATTTGCATATTAGAGGGGCTTCCTCTCACCAAACAAGAGCGCAAGCAGCGCCTAGAGCAGCTTTTAGAGGAGCTTCATCTGCAGCCGCTTGCAAAGAAAGTCGCCAGCGGATTGTCCGGAGGAGAAAGACGAAGAGTGGAGATCACGCGGGCTTTAGTAACGAATCCCACATTTTTGCTTTTGGATGAACCATTTGCCAATATCGACCCCATTTCTGTGAATGAAGTGCAAGAGATGATTCGGATGTTAGCGTCGAGGAATATCAGCGTCTTAATTACGGACCACAATGCACGGGAGATTTTCACAGTCGTAGACAGAAGCTATTTGGTTTATGAGGGGAAGGTG
>CAMFKA010000171.1 GCA_945957185.1 uncultured Chlamydiaceae bacterium
GTGTGGCTCTCAACCGGATTTATTTGGTTTTTTGACGGATGTGGGCGTTGATCTGCTCCCACTCCGGATGGCTTTTCATTACCTTCAACAGATCCGCTAACGTAAATTGGGGATTTTTGGGATATAACGCTTCGATGAGCAAACGAATCAACTCAAAATCTTCTCCGGTGTCCACTGTCCATCGATGCTTGCTTTCGTCGCTATCTAACTTCACACTCTTGAGCTTAAAAATATCGGGATGTCGATACAGATAGGGGGTCACATGCTCCAATTCGTCCACATGGCTTGCTTCACGGTAGGCGCGTTCAAGCGCCTTGAAAGAAAACACTTCGACGTCCATTCCTCGGGGATAACTTCTTTCGAGGGTGTTGCTGACATAATCGATTTGAGGGTAATGTTCGACAAAGGTTGCGATGACCTGGTCGATGACGGCGGGGTCGACAAGAGGGCAGTCGGCGGTTACGCGTACAATAACGTCCAAATGCCGCGCCTTTGCCGCCAAATAAAACCTCTCCAGCACGTTGTCTTCGCTGCCGCGAAAGCTGTCGATCTCCATGCCGGAGGCGTAATTGATCAAGACGTTATCTGCTGCTTTTGTCGTGGTGGCTAAAATAATAGTTGAGGAGCCTTTGACGCGCTTCAACCGCTCAATTAAATAAGCTAAGAGGGGGCGCCCCAGAACTTCTTTGGTCGCTTTTCCAGGTAAACGGGTGGACCCCATCCGCGCCTGTACAATAATTCCAATTTTCATTTCTAAAACCGGTAATGTCTATTTACTTTCAAGATACTCCCGCATCCTCATTCTTTTCCACCCTTCGGCAGTCAAAATTCGCTTTGATCCTGTGACCGTTACTTCTTTAGCAGGAGCTTTGACCTTAACAGTTTTTACTGTTTTTTCTAGTTTTACTGGGGCAGATTTTGCCGCTTTTACAGTTTTTGCCGGTATTTTAACCTTAACTGTTTTTTTTACTGTTTTTACTGCGCTTGCAGCTTTGACATTTTTGCTCTTTTTTTCCATAAAGACCTCCCTTTACGGAATCAAAGATGCAAGATTCGTGCCAATCTACCAGTAAATGTACCCTTTTTTGACTAATAGCTCGGCGTTGAGGATCGCTCCGCCTGCTCCGCCGCGGATTGTGTTGTGCGACAGCAGAGTGAATTGATAGTCGAAATGGCAGGAGGCTCTCAGCTGACCCACCGATACCGCCATCCCTTTATCCAAATGGCGCTGAAGCTTGGGTTGTGGAAAGTAGCGGTCGTCCGAATAATAAATCGGTTGCGCGGGGGCAGAGGAGAGTCTCCACTCCTGCGCGACGCCGCGGTAGCTGTTCCATGCGTCGATAAGTTCAGCAGGGGAGGCTCGCTCCTTTAGCGAAACGCTGACACACTCTAAATGCCCATCGGTCAGTGGCACTCGGTTACATTGTGCGCTGATGGTGAAGGTGTTGTCTCCAAGGATTTTTTGCGGTTCCGTCTCCACTTTCTCCTCTTCACCGGAGATATGCGGAATGACGTTGTCCAATATATCGAAGGCGGAAACTCCCGGATAGCCGGCTCCGGAAATGGCCTGCAAGGTGACGACGTGGACGGTTCTAAGTCCAAAATTGTCGAAAAGAGGTTTTAGTGCTAGCGTTAACCCTGTTGCCGTACAGTTCGGGTTTGTGATGATTTTCCCTTTGCCGGGTTGTTCTTTGATGAGATCGGCGTGGTCGGGGTTGACATCGGGAATCAGTAAGGGGACTTGTGGGTTCATGCGGTGACTGGAAGCATTCGAGACGACGATATACCCTCTTTCTGCAAAGGCTGTTTCGATAGCACCTGCTACTGACGAGTCAAGCGCAGAAAAGACGAGACTGCAAGAGGAGACGGGCTCTGCAGGCAAAACCTTCATTTTTGCGATAGCAGGGTCTAAAGGGCGCGGCTGCAGCCAGTGGACGGCTTCTCCGTAACACTTTCCTGCTGTGCGTTCAGAACCCATTAACGCATTGATTTCAAACCAGGGGTGATCTGTCAGTAACGCTACAAATTGTTGCCCTACGGTGCCTGTAGCGCCCAAAATGGCGACAGGGATCTTCTCCCTAAATTGAAATTCGCTATTCACACGCAGTTCCTACTGTAAAAATGTGACCAACAGACGAACGCCGACGCCGCTACCGAATTTGGGGTGGTACCGTTTCGCTTCGTTGTAGTAAGCGGTGCTGGCAATGTCCAAATGTGCCCATGGAATCGATTTTCCGACGAACTCTTCCAGAAATTTTGCTGCAGTGCAGGAGCCACCGGGACGTCCGCCGATATTTTTGATGTCTGCGATATCGGATTTAAGTTGATCGCGGTACTCTTCGTAAAGCGGCATCCTCCACACTCTTTCGTAGGTGCGTTCTCCCGCATCAGTGAGCTTGTTAGCGAGCTTGTCGTTATTGCAGAATAGGCCCGAAGCTTCGCTGCCCAGTGCGATATCGATAGCACCTGTCAAAGTTGCCAGATCAATCATTTGTGTGGGTTTGTAGTGGTCTAATGTGTAGCTGATGGCATCGGCCAAAATGAGGCGCCCCTCGGCGTCGGTATTTCCGATTTCGACGGTCTTTCCGGAGCGGGAGGTGTAGACATCGCCCGGTTTGTAGCTGTGAGCGCTGATGCTGTTTTCCGTTGTAGGGATCACACCGATGAGGTTGACGGGAAGTTTCAGCTTCATTGCAGCGTATAACGTTCCTAATACCGCTGCCGCTCCTCCCATATCGCATTTCATCGTTTCCATCGATCCGGTAGGCTTTAAGTTTAATCCTCCGGTGTCATAGGTGACCCCTTTTCCGACAAGGGCTGTCAGTTCTTTCGATTTTGCATTCCCTTTGTACTCCACAACAATCAAAGCCGGATCCACGGATGACCCTTTGCCTACAGCTAGCAGTAAGCCCATTTTCTCTTTTTCGAGCTGTTTCTTATCTAAAATGGTCGTTTTGACGTGCTGAAACTCTTTGCCAAAGCCTCGCGCGACTTGGCATAGGAATTGTGGGGTAACATCATCGGCATTGCCGTTGACGAGATCGCGAGCAAGATAAACGCCTTCGTAGACGGTTTCGAGTTCGTGAGCAAGCTCGACTTGAGCCTTTTCGGCGCCAATAAGGTGCACCTTTTCTAAATAGTGAGCAGGGTCTTTCTTGTCGCTCTTCCCTTTCAACTGATCAAAAACGTAATTGGAGGAAAGAATTCCTTCCAACAAGCCTCTTAGGCTGTTTTTATCGATTTTTTTTGGCAGAGCAATAGAGATGTGTTTAAATTTTTTTCCTAACACAGCCTTTGCTAATGCCGAGAACACTCTTCGGTATTTTTCGGGAGTGAGAGAGTCTTTCTCTCCTAACCCTAACAAGACGATTCTCTTCTCTTTGTTTTCTCGAGGAGTCCCATGAGGATAAACGAAAAGCAGTTCGCCCTCTTTTCCTTTGAAATCGTGTAAATCGACGGGGAGTTCCACTTCCTTCGGAAGTTTTTTGATATCGGCCTCCAATTCAGCTTTCTTCTTTCCCTGAAGGAATGGTAGCACTAATAAGTCGCTTTCCGGTCTTTCAGAATAGCTTTTGGATGCCGCAAATATCATGATGGAACTCCTCGAATGTTAAAGATTAGAAAGGAAGATTGTCTTTGCTGTCGTCATGGTCACCGGCACCGTAAGTGGCTCCGAAACCTTCGACATAGCTGTCAAGATTGTCAAAACCGCCGCCGGCGTTGTTGCTGCTAGCAACAGGATTCGATGCGTAGGAACTTCCCTGGCTGTAACCTTGGCGTGCGCCTTGCGCTGCTCCTGCAGGCTGACCTTCTTTGTCTCCGCCTGTGCGTCCAAATGGACTGAACTGGATGCTGTCAGCGGTGAGCTCGAGGTTCAAGCGCGCTTGGTCGCCTCGGGACTTGTCTTGCCAGATGGATGGGTAAAGATCGCCCGTAACGATGACTCCCGAACCCTTTTTGAGGTAGGCGATCATCTTGTCGAAGCGGTCTCCCCAAACGGTAATGCGGTACCAAATGGTTTCGTCTTTAGCTTGTCGGCGCACATTGACGGCTACGTTAAAAGAGGTGACTTTCTGACCGCCGGTGGTGTGGCGTGTTTCCGGGTCGGACCCTAAATGTCCTGCAATAGTGAGTTTGTTCATAAAAAATGCTTTCCTGTGTGTGGAAGAGGTTTTTGTGTGGTTATTCTGATAAAAGCGACCGACAAGCAAAAACACCCTATCTCAATTGATAGGATGTTTCAGCTGTCGGCAAGTTGTACTAGAGACTAGATCTTGATGAATCCTTGTCCTTTTCCGCCGGGTCCATGACCTAATGGTCCTGATTGACCGCCTGCAGGCGAGGATGGTTTTGCACCTTTCGCTCCAGGAGCACTTGGTTTCGCTTCCACTTCTTTGCTGCTTGAGTCTCTTCCTGCACTGATGTCTGCGCAAGTTTGTCTCCACTTTGTTACTGTGTCGACATACAGCGGAGCAAACGCTCTCAATGCAGCCGGTACAGCATATTCCATGTC
>CAMFKA010000172.1 GCA_945957185.1 uncultured Chlamydiaceae bacterium
AGGCCTGCAAGGCCGGCATAAAAAATGGGTAATGATTAGGGCAAGGGCAAGGGCAAGGGCAGGGGTGGAGTTACTACCCCGCATCTGGTAGAGACTTAAAGGTAGGTTACCCTACCTCCGTTTAGGAGCAGCCTTTTTCGCCGGAGGAGCCTTCTTTGCTACCGCTCCAAAGCGAGTCGGAGGCGCCTTCTTTGCAGGCACAGCCTTTTTCGGAGGCGGAGCCTTCTTCGCTATCGCTTGCTTTTTCGCTGGAGCCGGAGGCGCTTTCTTGGCAGGTGCAGCTTTTTTCGGTGGAGGCGGTGGAGCCTTTTTAGCAACAGGAGCGCTCTTTGGTTTTACCTTTGCAGGAGCAACTTTTACCGGCGGCGTTTTTCCTTTAGGGGGCGTTGATGCCGGTTTGCGGAAGTTGCCACGATCATCGTCTTCGTCTTCATCGTCCTCTTCGTCATCCACATCGAATTCGCTGTACTCGACATCAAAATCAAGGATGTCATCGTCTTCATCTTCCTCTTCTTCCTCGTCGTCTTCATCGTACGCCGGTTTTGGAGCGTGTCGAGCAGCCTTTACAGGTTCTTCCGTTTGAGGAAGCCACTTGTTAGAAAGTGAACGGAGAGAAGCTAATTTTGCGTTGAAGCTTTCGATAGTGATTTCGCCATCGTTTCTGGAACCGTGCTTTCTGTTTGCAATCAAATCTTCTTCGCTTTCAAACTTCGCCGAGAAGGTGATAGCAGAGAGTGTAGTGATTTCAGGTGTGTAAAGGAAAGGCATTGCTGAATTAGGAACGGTCGTATAGATATCGCTTGTGATTTGTGGTTCGATCTCGGTTTTTACGATTTGTTTAGGTGGACGTCCACGCTTAGGTCGTGGATTTAACGCTTCGCTAGAGTAGTAGGTCTTCGCTTTAGTGATCAATGTTTTACGTGCGTTAGCGATATCTTTTGATACTTTTTGTTGGAATAGCTGCCGTTTTAACCCTTCGATGAGCTTGCGGGACAGTTCTAAATCCTCTTCAAAAACAAAATAGAAGTTGTTTTGACGTAGCCATTCGATAATGCGAATTCTAGAGCGTTCCTGGTAGAATTGTTGCCATTTTTCGTATTCGGAGTGGTGATCGTAGATGAATTCGAGAAAGTTTTCGCGAGCCTCTTTCGATTGGATGATATCGAGAAGCTTTTCTTTTGTGTCGATATCGTAAACTTTTTCGTTAACGAAACCTTCCATAATTTTTTTGGTTTCGTAGAATGTCAATTTTGGAATTAACACGTAGCGGTCGCGATGCTTTTCGAGCTCTTTCTCTAACTCTTGAATTTCAGCTTCCGATTTGTCTAAATCGATATAAAGGATGAACCCTTCTGTACGATCGAGATAGAAATCTCGCTCATCATTGGATTTTGCAAAAGCATCCATCAGCCTGAGGCAGCGTAGCATGAGGGGGTTTTGTGCTTCCGATTTAGATTTTGTAGCCATAGTATCATTCCATTAATTGTTAAAACAGTTTCAAGCAACTGTGAAGTTGCCTTCAAAAACTTTGCGAGCAGGTCCTGCTAATTCTACAGAGACAACCTCTCCCAATTCGCAGACAAATTTTGCTGTAAGGGATTCGCCGGAGCGTGTTTGCACTTCAATCGTGCGTGCGCCGGTTAAATTTTCTGTTGTTGCCAAATGCACATACGCAGCAGCGAGAGCTCCCGTTCCGCAGGCAAGAGTTTCTTTTTCGACACCTTTTTCAAAAGTGCGCAATGACAGTTTGTTCTTATCTATAGTTTGAACAAAGTTAACGTTAGTTCCGGAAGGTTGAAACGTAGGGTGTTGCCGCAACTTTCTTCCCACAGTATCCACATCGACATCGTGAAGGGCGTCGACAGGGCAGACAACATGAGGTGTTCCCGTATATGTTGAAATGCAATGCATCCCTTCCAAAGTTAAAGGTGTCATACTTAATTTCAGTGAATCGATCCCCACATGAACAAAACGGGACTCTTCTTCATTTCCGGAGGGATTTGGCTCGTTAGTCGTGTAGATCCCCGATTTTGTTTCTATAGTCAATGAAGAGGGGAAGTTGAGGTCTCTCGCAAAAGCGTGGAGGCAGCGGATGCCGTTGCCACACATATCTGCTTCGGAGCCATCCGCATTGAAGATGCGCATTTTGAGATGGGCGCAAGTTGAACGTTCGAGAAGGATGACACCATCCGCCCCGACGCCGTGATTGCGATCACATAATTGCTGAATTTTGCCTTCCGGCAGGGCAGACAACGACCGCGCATCGATGAGGATGAAGTCGTTTCCGCATCCGGAATATTTTGCAAAATGTACTTTCACTGGAGCTCGTTGTGTTATAGGTCTTTGTAGGAGGTGACGATGCCATCGAGCAAACCGAATTCTACGGCTTCTTGAGCGGACATCCACAAATCGCGGTCGATTGCTTTTTCGATTGTTTTTTCATCTTTTCCTGTCGCTTTGATATAAATCGACACGAGCTGTTTGCGAGTTTTTAGCATCTCTCGGGCTTGGATTTCGAGGTCGGTTGCTTGACCCTGGATCGCACCGCTCAAGCGAGGTTGGTGGATAAGGATACGCGCATTAGGTGTGGAGAATCGTCGTTTTGGCGCTGCGCAGAGGCTTAAAACAGAACCCATCGACGCTGCCAAACCGGTCACAAGAGTTGTGACAGGGGAGGAGATCATTTGAACTTGATCCCAAATGGCCATACCAGCATCGACAGAGCCCCCGGGACTGTTGATAACAAACAAAATAGGTTCACCCGGCTGGGACAACTCTAAATACCAGAGCTTTTCAATGATATCATTAGCGCTTTCCATCATCACAGCATCAGACAAGAAAATGCGGCGTGATTCTAAAATTTTTCCTTGGATCCTGTCACGGACGGTTTTGTATTCACATGAAACAGTCTGCTCTTTTTCTGCTTTGGCCATTAGTTTGCTCCACTATAATCGTTATTTTGTCATTATCGCTGTTCCTTCACAGAATTTCAAGTCTTATTGAAAATTCGTGAAAAATCAGGGGTGTCCCACAATCCCCGCTAGGATTTTTTACCACTGAGCCACTGAGCTCACTGAGGGTAAATGAGAGAATGAGTTTTTTATAGAATCCAACAAAATGTCTCATTTTCTCACTTTTCCTCTGTGAGCTCAGTGGCTCAGTGGTAATAACTTGTTAAAAGTTAGCAATTAACGTCTAACGGGAGTGTTTGAGGGGTGTCTTATTAAACGAGCACTTCCGGGTAGAGAGGGAATTGCTGAAGTAGTTCATCGAGTTTTCCTTGAACGCGGTTTAATACTACAGGATCCGTCACTCCGTTGGCTCGGCTCGGCTGTCCGGTTTTTTGCACAGTTGCCGCTGTGGTGTTCTCCAAAATGTCTACTACACAGTCCACAATGGTATGGATCTGCTCCGCACCCATCCCTAAAGTTGTCACAGCAGCTGTGCCAAGGCGGATTCCGGTGGTAAACCAAGCTCCGTTTTTGTCGAAAGGAACTGCGTTTCTGTTGACGGTCAATTTCGCTTCGCGCAATGCGTTTTCAGCGATGCGTCCTGTTAAGCCTGTTTGGGTAAGATCGACGATTAACAAATGATTTTCTGTACCGCCTGTGACAAGACGGAAACCTTTAGATTTAAACCGTTCGGCCATCGTGTGGCAATTGTCGACGATTTTTTGTGCGTAGGTGCAAAACTCGGGGCTGTTAGCTTCTTTGAAGGCGACGGCTTTTGCGGCAAGGACGTGAGGGAGCGGTCCGCCCAGGACAAGAGGGCATCCTTTATTGACGGTTTCGGCAAACTCCTCTTTGCAAAGGACAAAGCCTCCGCGCGGCCCTCTTAGGGTTTTGTGAGTTGTCGAAGTCACCACATCCGCAAAAGGAATGGGGTTGTAATCGCCTGTAAAGACTTTTCCTGCGACAAGTCCGGAGAAGTGGGCCATATCGACCATCAATACCGCGCCGACGGAATCGGCAATTTCACGAAACTTCCGGAAATTGAGTTTTCGTGGATGTGCAGAGAATCCGGCAAGGAGGATTAACGGTTTTTCAGCTTTCACTTTTTCTGCGAGTTTTGTGTAGTCGATGAGTTCTGTTTCCGGATCGACATCATAAAGGACTGCTTGCATCATTTTGGAGGAGACGTTGTGGCGGTAACCGTGAGTCAAATGCCCCCCGGAGTTCAGGGATAATCCCATCACCTTTTGGTTGACAATAAGCTGGCGAGCTTGCTCGTACTCTTCGGGAGTGAACTCATCGAGACTTTTTTTACCCAGCCTTTCCACCTCTTTATTTTGAACTTTTTGCACAAGGATAGACCAGAAGGCGACTAAGTTGGCGTCGGCTCCGGAATGGGGTTGTGCGTAGGCGTGTTCGGCGCCAAAGAGTCTTTTTAATTCA
>CAMFKA010000173.1 GCA_945957185.1 uncultured Chlamydiaceae bacterium
CGAGATAGGCTCCGGTCTCGTGGGCTCGGAGATGTGTATAAGAGACAGTTTGAAGGCTTCTAAAAACTCTTCAAAAATTCGTTTTTGAATCTCTTCCATCCGTATGTAGTAGTCGTGTTGTTTCGATTTTTCGCGGATGAATTGTTTTTCGATGTTGTTGGCAAGCTGTTGACAAACAGTGTATAAAAACGTTTTATCTTCCACTTTCATCGGTTTGTTGCTTTTGGGCTGGTAGATGAGCAAGCCGATGTTCTCGTGGTACGCTTTAAGGGGCAAATACAAATTCTTTGACGAAGGAAGAGTGTCTGTTCCCCAACCGGCTTCTTTCTCGTTTTCGTAGGCCCACAACGCGGTGTTGAGCTCCTTTTCATCGGTCAAAAACGCGCTTTGCTTTAACGGAAGCCCGTTATTCGGTGTTTTTATTGCAAAGTCGTAGTTGCCATCGATGATGGTGCTTAGCTTCTCTTTCAAATATTTCAGCGTTTCCGCTGTCGAAGGAGCGTTTGCAATTTGTCTCACAATCTCGTAGAGGGCTTCGGACGTTTGCTGGCTTTGCGTGAGCATGACTCTATGTTCGCGAGCTCTGTCGACAAGGATCCCGCTAGTGAACCCTGTGAGCAAGTACAGAACTAGAAGGATATAATCTTCTGTGGAGTTGGCGTTAAATTCGCCAATCGGTGGAACAAAAAATACAAGCCACAGCACGCCAAAGAGGATCGAGGCAAGGATAATAGGCCCTTTTTTAAAGAAGAGGCTCAAGCCTAAAATTGCAATTAAAAAGATGCTGCCATTGATTTGGTATCCGATAATGGGCAATAAAGACCAGTTGATGACAGCGAGGATAGAGACGCATAAAAAAATAAGAAGGTAGGGAGGAAGAACTCCTTTTAAAGAGTATGGCGTTAACATTGCGCGTTCTTCGGGAGGGATTTTTTCTTGCCTGATAATATGGATATCGATGTCGGGGCAGATCTTGAGCAATTTATCAAAAAGTGTTGCTCTTCTTAAAAATCCAAAAGGGACAGTAGGGGGGTTAACCCCGATGATCATCTGAGTGATCCCTTTTTGAGAGGCAATCCTTTGGATACCGTAGGCGACATCGGGGTCGTTGACGGTGATCACTTCCGCGCCTAAATCCCTCGCCATAGCAAGGTTTTTTTCTAGGACGTAAGCCTCTTTTTCGCTTAGCCATGCGCCATTGTTGACGTGAACAGCAATCCAGGGAGCGTCGATATTGAAGGCTAATTTCCGTGCGATACGAAGAAGTTTTTGGGAAAACGGGTTTCCTGTGATTCCGACTAGAAATTTCTCGCGTGGGCGCCATTCGACGATGCGGTCGTCTGTTGTCATCATTTGACGGAGGTCTTGATCGACCTTGTCTGCCGCATACCTCAGGGCTACTTCTCGTAGAGCCGTGAGGGTGTCTTTTTGAAAAAAGTGTTCGATGGCGATCTGTGACTGGTTGCCAAGGTACACTTTACCCTCTTTAAGCCTCTCTAAAAGATCTTTTGGGGTGAGGTCGACAAGGTGGATTGACGATGCCTTTTCGATGACGCTATCTGGAACAGTTTCGCGGATGGAGATATCGGTGATTCCGGAAACAACGTCGTTTAGGCTTTCGATGTGTTGGACGTTGAGGGTGGTGTGGACGTCGATACCTTCGTCTAGTATATCTAAAACATCTTGCCAACGCTTCGAGTGTTTTGACCCCGGGATATTGCTGTGGGCTAGCTCGTCGATGAGGACAACTTTGGGACGCCGTTTGATCACCTCTTCCACATCGAGTTCTTTTAGTTCGATACCGCGGTAGGCGATCCTTTTTTCAGGGATTTTCACCAGGTTTTTTGTTAGCTCGGCCGTCTCCAACCGACCGTGAGTTTCGACAATGCCGATGACGACGTCGACCCCTTCGTGTTGCAACGATTGCGCCTCGGAGAGCATGGCATAGGTTTTGCCAACCCCCGCAGCCATACCGAGATAGATTTTAAGTTCACCCTTGCCTTGCAGGTTTTCCTCTGCAGTGATCGCTTTTAGGAGTTCGTCCGGATTGGGACGGTGTTCTTCGTCATTCATGTTTGGCGTCTCCATCAAGAGCTATGTTCAAGAGCAAGACGTTCACATAGGGAGGACCTAAAATGTCCAAATAGTGGTTGGTGGAGTATTTTTCTATGAGTGATTCCATTCGTTTTTTTCCTTCGGGTCCGGAGATGCCTCGCGCTTTTAAAACGCGATCGATCTGAAAATTAGCCGCCTGAACAGTGATGTGGGGGTCAAGGCCGCTTCCGGAGGCGAAGAGGAGGTCTGAAGGCACATCGTTAGAGCTGTAAGCTTTTTTTCGTTCTTCAACAGCTTGTTTTAATTTGGAGTTAGTAGGGCTCAAATTACTTCCGGAGGAGGGGAGGGTGTTGTAATTTGTTGCAGAAGGTCTTGCCCAAAAGTATTTGTCGGAACTGAATTTTTGACCGATCAGAGCGGAGCCGACAGCTTTATCGCCCTTTGTGATCATAGATCCATTTGCTTGGTGGGGAAAAACCGTTTGTCCGACGATATAGACTAAAACAGGATAAATGATGCCTGTGAGGAGTGTGAACCAAAGGAATAGTTTAATATGTTTCATTTGACTAACCCCAATAATGGAATAAAGAGATCGATCGCTTTAATCGCAACGAAGGGGGTGATGATGCCTCCAACCCCGTAAAGCAAGACGTTGCGGATGAGAAGGTCGTTTGGGCTTCCTTTGCGAGTGTGAACCCCTTTCAGCGCGAGAGGGATTAGCAAAATGATGACAAGGGCGTTGAAGATGACAGCGCTTAGGATGGCACTTTGAGGGGAGTGCAATTTCATGATGTTTAGCACTTCTAGAGGGCCTTGTGTCTCCCCATTAGTCATGTAGAGAGATCCAAATATCGCAGGAATGATTGCGAAATATTTCGCTACATCGTTTGCGATGCTGAATGTGGTGAGAGCTCCGCGAGTCATCAGAAGTTGTTTTCCAATTTCCACAATATCCAACAGTTTTGTGGGGTTGCTGTCCAGGTCGATCATGTTTCCCGCTTCTCTGGAAGCTTGCGTTCCCGTATTCATGGCTACAGCCACATCCGCTTGAGCTAGTGCGGGAGCATCGTTGGTGCCGTCGCCAGTCATGGCGACCATACGGCCACCCGCTTGCTCTTTTTTGATCAACGTCAATTTCATTTCGGGAGTTGCCTCCGCAATGTAATCGTCGACACCCGCCTCTGCGGCGATCGCCGCTGCCGTGAGAGTGTTGTCTCCAGTGACCATCACAGTGCGGATACCCATGTGTCGCATAGCGATAAAGCGCTCTTTAATTCCCCCTTTGATGATGTCGCGGAGTTCGATGATTCCGACGATTTTCGAGCCCTCGGAAACCATTAAAGGAGTGCCCCCGTTTCGTGAGATCGCTTCGACAGCGCTATCGAGAGAGTTTGTGTAATTTCCGCCTAAGCTTTCGACATGTTTTTTTATCGCGTCAACAGCCCCTTTTCTGATTGAACGCACGACAGTGCCGTTGGAGTTAAGAAAATCGATACCGCTCATTCGAGAAGTCGCTGAAAAAGGGACGATGACGCTATTGGAGGTGTCGAATGATTCCGCCTTCAGTCCAAATAGCGATTTGGCAAGCACCACAATGGAGCGCCCTTCAGGAGTTTCGTCCGACAAGGATGCCAGCTGAGTGATGGTGGCAAACTCTTGTTCCAACATCGGCGCCGCCGGATGGAACTGTGTGGCCATCCGATTCCCTATCGTGATGGTGCCGGTTTTGTCTAAAATGAGAATATCGATATCGCCCGCCGCCTCGACAGCTCTGCCGCTTTTTGCGATCACATTTTTTCTGACTAGGCGGTCCATTCCGGCGATCCCTACCGCATTGATAAGGGCGCCGATAGTAGTGGGGATAAGGCAAACGAGGAGGGCAATCAAGATGGGGAGAGTGATTGTTTGCGAAAGATCTTGCTGCGCCGCAGCAGCGCTGTAATCGGCGAATAGTTTGAGAGAGCAAACAGTAAGCAGCAAAATTAATGACAACGCCGATAAAACAATATTTAAAGCCACCTCATTTGGTGTTTTTTGCCGTTTGGCGCCCTCGATGAGGTTGATCATGCGATCGAGGAAGCTATTGCCCAGCTCGGAAGTCACTTTGATGTGGATGAAGTCGCTTAAAATGCGTGTTCCTGCCGTCACAGCGCTGCGATCGCCCCCGCTTTCGCGGATGACAGGGGCGGACTCTCCCGTAATCGCCGATTCATCCACAACAGCGACCCCTTCGATCACTTCGCCGTCGGCGGGGATCACATCACCCGTCTCGCAAATGATGATATCGCCT
>CAMFKA010000174.1 GCA_945957185.1 uncultured Chlamydiaceae bacterium
CTCCTAAATCGATTGGAACTAGAATCCTTAAAAACATTTGTTGTAGACCACGAATCATTAATTGTAATTTTGCAGCCTTACGAGGTTAACGGATTCACAGATGCGCCTGTTACAGTTAAAATCTCCTTTGTTGAACTTATTGGTAAATGGCAGACAGGAAATCCTCTTGAAAAGCAACTACCAATCAAAAATTATCTCTCTACTTGGGATAACCAAAACTGGATCAGTGATATCCCGAATACTTTTCAACATTGATTATTGCTTCGAAAAAATCGGCCTTTGGGTTCGTAGCCCTCTCGCAGGACACATTTAGAATGTAAAAGCTCCACAGCTTCGGCTGATCCTTTTACCTTAGAAGCGCTACGCGCTAACATCTCCTCTTCAAATTCTGCGAGGACAGCTTTTCTCACACCGATTTCTTTCCAGTTAGGCGTGCGTATACATGATGTCGAAATTCTACGCGCGAGTGACAACGCATCCAGCAAAGCTTGATTTGCTCCTTGCCCCTTAAATGGACTCATGGGGTGAGCAGCGTCCCCAATCAAGGTGGCAGCTCCGGCATTTTCCAATAATTGCGGTTTAAGCAGTTCTCTATCGTACACAGGATATCCTGAAATTAGCTCCGGGAGGGTTGCTGAAACGATTTGAGGAACAGGGTTGTGCCACTGCGTGCGACGACAAGCTTCTTCCTTAAGAGCTTGGGGTCCTTGAGCACTCAACGCCTTAGCAGCCTCTTCCGTCATGGGAAAACTCAATTGCCACATCACCGAATCTAATGAGTAAGGCATCACATAGATTCGTTCGTGCCCATTGACCGTTTGAAACACTGTCGTCGAGTCTAACAACAAACTTTCAACACCCTTTAAAGCCGCTAAAGGACAAATGCCCAAAATAACTTCATAACCCAAGTAACGCAATGGTGTTATCTCTTCAGGAACCAAAAGACCGCGGACAACGCTACGTACGCCGTCGGCCCCTACCAGCAAATCTGCGTGGATTTTTTTTATCTCACCATCAACTTGAAAGCTTAGCTCGACGCCTTCGCTTTCACACTGTTCAAAAGAAACTAATCGATGCCCCCACTGCACAGCGTTATGACCGCCCAATTCTTCGAGCAACGCAGCGCGCAGGGATTGCCGCGGAATGTGTACATTTGTGCGCCTTGGAGATTTGTTAGTGATGGAATGTGTCCTTTTTCCCCATTCAGTGATTTCCTCCCCTTCTGTAGTTAGCACTACATGACGTGTGGAACTACTGCCGTCTTTTAACGAGAAAAGACCAAATCCTTTGATGGCGTTGCTGGCCTGTTGTAGGGTGAGTCCGTAGCCTTGAGCTCGAGCATCAAAGCTGTTATCGCGTTCGTAGAGTGTAAAAGGAATGCCGCGATGCAAACACGCCACCGCTAGCGCCACCCCTCCCATGCCCGCGCCGATAATCGCTACATGGGGATAGTTTTTTGTATCTGGAATTGGGAAGCTAGCAGCAGGAATCAGACCCGATCCGTTGCAATGATCGCACAGATATTGAGTGATCTCCGGACGAACGGAATCCTTTCCTTCGGCTTTTTTTTCTTCAAATTCCTTCAGTGCTATTTGGTAACGGTGTCTCGCTTTTTTGCGAAGTTTCAAGTTTTTTTTGCCCCATCCGCAACATTTAGGGCACACGTTCCAGCAAGCGTCTATATTTTCCATTACATTCTACGTCTAAACAACCCAAATTTATAAGTTAGGCCCACCCCTATGACATGGTTATTGAATTCACAACCCCCTTCATGAAATTGGTATTCCAAGCTAAGTGTTGTGTTGCAAAAAACAGGGTAGGCTAAACCGGCCATCAATTGCCATGAGAAATGATCCCATTTTTGATTGAAAACAACAAGGGAATTCGACGCGCGCATCCGCTGATCATCGTATCCTATCCCTGCTCCAATGAAGGGTTGAATATTCCAAAATGAGTACCCCCACGAGCATAGAGGCACATCCCATAATAGATTTGCCATGTATGATGATGTACGAAAATGTCCATGGTGAGACGATCCTTGACTGATGAAACGAATTTTCTTTATTTCATTTCTTCTGTAGGCGTACTCTGCCTCCAAACTCAACCCGTAGCACCACGAGTACCCCAAAGCCCCGGAAACTACATATCCCGGTTGATAGGAGGCTCTATTTCCATTAAGTGCGGTATTTTGCAAGAAATTTACGCCGCTCAAAACTCTGGCGTACAGGTTTTTCTCTTGAGCTTCCGCATCAGTTGCCACCAAAAGCAGCAGCGGCAGCAAATAAGACCGTATCGTTTTTTTCATGTTATTGCTCATTTTGTTATTTGTCATGACGAAGAATCTCTTTTAAAATCTCACTGGTTCTTAATCCAATCATCATTGCAGGTGCTGTTGTGTTGATATCAGGGATTACAGGGCAAATGGAATTGTCTGCAACATAGACGTTTTTAGTTCCATAAACACGTGTGTTGCCATCGACGACGCCCCCATTTTCCAATGGTGCCATCTTGCAATGCGACACAAAATGGTGGATGTCTAGCGACAGGTTACTGTTATTTTTAACGTACTGTGTGAGCACATCATCAGCGTAACCTGAAAGGATAACCAGATTGATCGGGTCGCTTAAAAGAGGTCTAAAATAGGGCGAAGGGAACGGATACATCAGTTCGAACTGTTCCAGAAGCGCTTTAATGTATGTGGAAACAGCGCCTTTCATGTTTGCTAGGTCGATAGGATTTTGGTAAAAACCGTCGTCCGCTGCGGCAATTTGAAATGAGTTATCGCTTTGAATGGAGACACTCCCCTCGCTAACAGGATTTAATAAGTTAAATCCAATAGCCATTAGCGGAGGTGTCGCTGTGGTCTCCGGAAAAAATTCAAACAACATCTGTAACATGCGTGGATCGCTAGCGCTGCCGCCCACAACCGGAAGGTAAGCGTTATGAATAGTGAACGCATAAGTAGCATCTGTTGGCACACCGCTCAAGGCAGGGTCTGTCAACATTGTAATAAAAATAAGCGGATGATTTTGGAGGTGTTTTCCAACGTTTTCATTGATGAAGACAGGTTTGACTCCCGCATTTTTTAATACGTCCTCAGGCCCTATCCCAGAAAGTTGCAGCAATTTGCTGCTATTGATCCCGCTAGCGATAACGACAGCTTTTTTAGCTCTAGCCTCAAATATTTTACCATCTTTCGCATATTTCACTTTTTTGGCGTTTCCGTGTTTATCAAACACGATTTTGACCGCAACCGAACCAAAAAGCATAAATAATTTATGTCCATTGACTCCTTGCCCGCCCGGTGTCATGACGGTGGTATTCAAATACGCTGTCGCACTACTCACACGTTTATTGCCTGTAGGATCGATAAACCACTGTGAGCGAGGAGCTATGCAATTTTCAACTGTGGGATCGTTATAGTCATTAACAACCGGAATGCCGGGAAAAGCAGCTTGTGTTGCAGGTAACAACACGTTGGTAGTGATCTGTGAGACCGTAGGAGTCTGCAGCACATTAACGGGGCCATCGACACCTCGTGCACCTGACGTAATTGTCAATCCTTGGTAATTTTCGAGGGCATTGAAAGTTGCCAGAATATTACTCAAGCTCCAGTTGCTACTACCTGCAACCCCTTCCCAACGGGAATAGACAGCATTCGATCCGCGGCCATAGTACAATCCGTTAATGGAGGAGCCTCCCCCCAAAATCATTCCTGTTGTCCAGTCGCTTGTGCGGCCATTTAGCCCCGCCATAGGCAGGGTTTGATTCCACCCCGGCCAAAAATATTCAGCTTTGCCCGTTCCTGCCAGCAGGAACGCCGGAAGGCCAACGGCTTCGATGGCAGGATCGCTTGTCAAATTAAGGCCCCCTTCGATTCCTAACACCGAAAACTGACCATCTTTTGATAGTTCGCTCATCAAGATGCAACCGGCCGCTCCGCCGCCGATAACGATGATGTCAGCCTCTAGTTCTCCGCCCGACATTTTGCATTTGTAAGGTGAATCGCAATCGGCGAAAAGATTTGTTGTAGCCGTTGCTAAAACAAGAAATAAATTTTTAAAGTTCATGGTTAAATCCTTTTCGACCACTATCAAGATAAAATTTATTATTGTCAACGAGTCGTTAGCACATATTCCCTTGAAAAACAATGGAAAAATATGATATAATTCATTTTTAAATAAACTTATTATCTTTAAATAAAACATAATTTCAGGAGAAAAAATGAGCGCAAGCATAAATTATAATTATCAATATCCATCCCGAGAAAAACTTTATGAACTTGTAAAGACTCCCGGAGC
>CAMFKA010000175.1 GCA_945957185.1 uncultured Chlamydiaceae bacterium
ATTGTAAACAAAATAGAGCCGCGAATGCGGCGACAGGCTTCTGCGTGACCTTCTGTCGCCGCATTCGCGGCTCTGCATTAATATCATCGTTACCACACGCTTACGCATGTGGCTACATGCCTTAGCCGCATTCGCGGCATAGGACGTTCCTCGCTGAGATTGTTTCAAAAAAGATATGTGTAAAAATGAGTCAGAAATCTTCATTTCCGGAAAAAATCACTTTCCAACCAAAAGTAGCCACACTCCTTCAGCTCAGTCCTCCTCTGTGATCTCAGTGGCTCAGTGGTGGAAATTTACACAACTACCCCGGAAAGAGGCTACCCATTTAATTCTCGGTCACGTTCGCAAAGCTCCAAAAATTCCGTTTGCAATTGCTCCGCAGTTGTTAATTTTAGCGTTTGCACGATCTCTCGCCACTCCCGTAAATGTCTTGGCGCTTTTGTAGCAGTTAAATAGTCATACAATTTAACGCCGTTTTCTAACTCCCGCTTAAGAATTTTCAGCATCCCAAAGGGGATGGGAAAATTCTTTTCTAAAGCTTTCTCAATCTCCTCGTTGCTTAGTCGCAACTCTCTGATTTCATTCATCTTAGCCTTACATTCTTTATCGTTGGATGACAACACGCAGTTAGCAAATGCGTCAATCAGGGGAGTGCGCACCCATCGAAGCAGTGCCGGTTTGTCATCATTAACGCAAGGGACGTGCTGTTCTAATCCCGGTATCAACATGCGTGCAGCATTGATCACTAACCCGTAAATATCGCAGTTTGGAGTCATGATACTATTTTCAGCTGCGTAGTCCCAAGGATAATAAACTGTTTTTGTTTTTCCCGGTCCCATCTCTTGCGTGTAATCAAAGTCGTGTAAAAACGCTCTCCCTTCCGCATCGAGTAGGATATTACCCGCTTTTACATCGCCGTGAACATAACCCAACTCTGACATCATGCTCAAAGCTTCAGCAATTTGGCTAAAAGCATTTAAAATCGCTCTATTTCCCTTTAAAGGAACATGTTTTTCCTTTTTTAATGCCTCGAGCTTCAACATCGAACCCCAATACTCATTGTTGAAACTTTCTAACCGAAGTTTCTTTTTAAAGTCATAGGGTTGGTACACCTGAAAATTCATTTTAGGGACGATATGGATGAATCTTCCCGGATATTTTTTCTTGATAGCCTTTAAAATTTGTTGATGATGGAGTATCCCTTTCTGAGGGTTGTCATACGTCACATTGTGCTTCGTTCGTCCAATGGCCGCACGAGCAAAAATCGCTTGATTTGCGCTGTTAATTTGGACTTTGCTCGATCGTTTTACTCTGCTAAAAGTGCCGTTTCCCAGATCCTCGTTCTTGTGAGCATGGATATACAGAACGATATCGGAATTTTTCTTTTTTCTTAGCGTCATCCCAAAAGGTAAATGAGGAGGTTCCTTCTTGCTGTAACGGATCATCGTTTTAGGATTTTTTCTGAAATCGTTGACGAGGTCCACTATCTTAGGAGTAAAGTATTTTTCGTAGCAATCCGCAGCAATACTAGAAAAAACGTTTCCATAAGCAGCCCTTAACGCCTCTTTGATTGTGCTTTGCGGTGCTTGCACAGGCGCGGAAGAGGATGAAGAAGAAACCGGAGAAGCAGCTGCACGCATGCGCGGGACGCGCGGTTTAGAGGGTTTTGCTTTTTGAATTTTTTCTGATAAATCAGCAATCACCTTTTGGTCAGAAATTTTAAAAGAAGTCAAATGCTCTCCTAAAATTTCAGGAGCTAACACCACCACTTTGTTGGCGATTTTAATGTTATAAGCGTTGCCAAACTCGAATATTTGAATGTTCTTTATGAAAACCTCTGGAGCCCTCTGTAACAATGCATCAGCGACTAAATGCATGAAATGGCCGGGAGGTTGGACTTCAATAGTATGCAAATAGATGCGGATATTATCGGGACATTTGATAAGCATTGCTCCGGCAATAGTGTCGGCAAGTTTGCTCAGCTCTTCAGGATTCAAATTGAATTTGTGCTTTCGTATTGCGATTTCATAAGGGGCGAGTTCGGCACATGTGAGAATCGTTTCAAAATAAATCGATGTGCCTTGCAAATTGAATTTGTCGATCCTGTCAATCAACAAAATAGGAAGCCCTCTAGAGAGATTTATCAGCAACTCTTCTTTTAAAACCGCGTCGTCAGGAATTAAATAATCCAAATGTCTTAAGATGAAGTGAATGTTGTTTCGAAGTAAATCGCCGATGAAACTTTGATAAAATGCATGGTCTTCGTTTATCAACCTTTGAACACTCTCAACATTGAGGTGACGAATGAACTTTTCGTGCGCATTTCCAAGGCAAAGTTTGTAAGCTTCATTGACCCCTACAGCATTCGCTAAACTATTAACAAATACCTTGGCAGAAACTTTCGATAACAGCTTAGGGGTTCTCAAAATCTCTACACAAGTAGACCAGATCACAGGATTTGGTAATTGGAGCGCCTGAAAGACCCTTGACTCGAACACTAAATTAAGATCGACAAGCTTCTCACAAATTGTTTTAATGATATCGATTTTATCTTCAATTCGGAGCTCGAAGCCGGAGGCGAGATCAGCAAGTAACGTGACATTGCCAATACCGAGCTGTTTTAAAAATTCTTTATTGAATTCCCGTTGTTGAGCTGTGTCGTAGTCTGGATGAAATTCAAGCGTAGTTTTCAGCTCTTTAAGGGCTTCCTGCTTTGCAGCATTGAATTCTAAACTTTCAGCTTTTCGTAGCACTCGCAAAGCACAGATAGCTCCTAGTTTGCTAGGGGTAACATTAACTCCCAATTCATTTGTGTTGTCGAGATTTACTTTGCCACTATTAATTCCCTTGGAGCCAAGTCTTTGGATGATATCGAGCTCATTTTTGTACTCCTCACGAAAGCTCTTCGTTTTTTCTTTTGCCTCTTCAACAACAGACTTACGAGCTTTAAGAGAGGAGAGGTGCTCTATCCTTTTCAATTTTTTTTGCACTCTTTCAACATCGACAACATGACTTACAAAGATTTTCTGCAGCGAGGAAATCTCCCTATCCAACTGTTTAAGTCGTTTGGACGAAGAGGGCCTCTTGGTTTTTTTGCTTTCTTCACTGGAGAAAGGAAGCTCAGGTACATCGAGAAAGCTGCCGGGTATTGGACGAAGAGGGGTACTTGAAGAAGACACGTTAACACCTGTAATTAGTTAGATTTAAACTAACTTCATTATACATATAATTGTTTATTTTGTAATTATACCGAAAAGAATGTCTATGCCGCACACGCGGCATAGACACAGAGTGCGAAATGTCTACAACTCTAGTCCGGGCCCCCTTTTTCCATGAGAAGTCTCCAATAAGGAATCATTTCATCCGAAAGATACCGCAGGGGAGTCGTAAAATTGGGGGGTAAATCAGGATATTCTGTATCTACAAACGCAAATTTTCCATCTCGAGCATAAGGAATATTATCGGGACGGTAACTGTGCCCATTGCCGTAAGCGATAATGATATACAACTCATCCAAATGCGCCGTTGTCATCACATTCTTCCATGCGGCAAGACTTTCGCTTGACGATGCAATATCCATATCTTGAGCGATCAAAATTTCAGCCTTCGGGCTGTATTCGGGACCGGTCAAAGGAGCAGGATTCAACGGTAAAGGGTAAATCCACTTTTCGGGAGCCTTAAAAAACTTAATCTTTTTACGCTTTAAAATATCGCGAATTCTCTTTGCTCCTTCACAACGTCGAGCAAACCATTTCCATCCCGGAGTTCCCTTTTTTTGCCGTAGTTCAGTATCTAAATACACTTTTACGACATAACCGGACAATTCCGGATGACGAGCGACACGGATAAAACTGCGAGGTTGCACTGCAAAAGTGTCAAATCCCGCATTTTCAAACGCCACTTTGTCTTGAATAGCGCGCGAGTTCTTGAATATCGCATCAAGCTTTGCTTTCATGGGGTGCTTTTCAGGCAAAATCCACGGTTTAATGGTTTTGTAGTGCTTGTCGTCGATGAGAGGATTCTTTTTGATGTCGTTGTAGGACGAGAGGATACGCAACGCCACGTTCTCGTCTTTTGGTTCTTTTGTCGGTTTCAATCCTACAAGCTGTTTCCACAAATCTTTGACATCGCTCACTACATTACCGCCATCTAGAAAGTCGCGGTGCGCATTTAATGCAGACTCGATAATGTCAGCATCGACAGAATCTTTAGACAACTCATCTATTAGTCGCCCAAATAATAAATCGGCAGCGGCTGTATCAGGTTCCTCCTGACTAAGATGGTAGTATAGCGT